>DATCWZ010000260.1:0-2393 GCA_036566065.1 Streptomyces sp.
CCGTGCCGACGGCACGGGCACGAGCAGCAGGGGTGCGGCACCGTCCGGATGCCCCGACCCGGCCCGTACGGCGTTCGCCAGAGCCCCGCCGAGCGCTCCCGCCAGCCCGAGTGCGCCGCGCTCCTTGTGGGCCAGCAGCACGGCGCGTACCGCGTTCTCGTACGGTGCGGCGGCGTGCACCACCGGCAGACCCTCCGGCTCCGGCCGGGGTCTCACCCGGCGCGGCACCGCGCCGCCGAGCGAGACCGCGCAGTACTCGCACAGCTCCGTACGTGGCCTTCCGCAGCCTCCGCAGGCCGTGGGCAGGACCAGTCCGGTGAACTCCCGCCACCAGCTCCCCATGCCTCCACTGTGCCCGGACGGCGGGCAGCGGACCACCCCTGTGGATAACCCCCTGTGGATAACTCGGGGGACAACCTCGGCCCGTGACCCGGCTCAGCCCGGGTAGACCAGCGAGGAGCCCTCCTTGAGCACGGTCTGCCAGTTGTCACCCGGCAGCAGTTTCACTATGCCGTCGTCCTCGGTGTCCGCCATCAGCGGCAACTGCTCGTCGTCCGCCGCGGCGACCGCCGTCACCTGGTTCACCCCGGGCAGCACCCCCGACGCCGATGTCGAGCCGTCCGCCTGCACATAGCGCACCTGCTGGACACCGCCCTCCTCCTTGCCGACCACCACGAGGCGGCTGCGGCCGGACCAGGACACCGCGGTCACATCCGTGAGCTGCGGCGCCGCCTGGCGCAGGTCCTCGACGGAGACCTTCTGCCCGGCCCCGGTACCCCGGCGCTCCACGCGGCCGATCTTCAGCGTCGTGTGACCGTCCTCCACCACGAGCAACGCGATCCGCACGCCGTCGGCCGACAGCCGCAGCGTCTCGATCCGCCCGCCGTCCAGGTCCGGCACCGTGACCACCTGCGGTGTGCCCTTGCCGGCGGCAAGACGCAGCAGCCTGGGGTTCGCGGGATTCCGGTCGGCGACCCACAAGTCACCCCGGCCGTCCCAGCTCGGCGCCGACAGCCGGTCCGCCGGCTTCACGGCCCTGCTTGTCACGACGGGTACGACCGGCCCGCCGTCCTCCATCAGGGAGGACACGTACAGATGCTGCCGATCCGCGGACACGGCCGCTGCCTGTTCCTCGTCCCGGGCGACACCCACAGCGCTCATCGCCACGGGCCCCGCGCCGAACGGGCCGGACACCGGCTCCGGGTCGCCGCCGCCTTTGGTGCTGCCCGGGATCCGCTCCACATGGCCTTCGGCGTCGACGAAGTACTGGCTGTCCGGCGTGCTGGAGCCGTTGTCGGCGGCGAACTCCTCCGCCTCGTCCGCCCCCAGCGAGCACAGCCGGCCCCGGTCACCCTGCAGGTCCACCTGTTCGACCCGCGCGGATGTCAGGTCCCGCAGGGTGAAGTACACCTGGGCTGCCATCATCCGGCAGGCTTGCTGACCCGCGCCGTCGGCCTTCTTGTTGAGCGGCACCTTCAGCACGTTCTGGTCGTCGGGCGCCAGCGACGTGACCGTCCCGCGCAGCGCCGTACCGGCGGGGAAGCGGGAATCGACGACCGGCCGCAGCCAGTCGGTCGGCCCGGCGAGAAGCGCCCGGACCGTCTGCGTGGCCGTGTCCATCCGGGTGACGGGGTCCGTCCGGTTGCGTACGTAGACGGGGTCGGCGACCAGCGTGGACTGCCCCTCCGCCGTGCCGGTGGCGAAGTAGTACTTGTTGACGGACCGGTACAGCCGCTTGAAGTCGGACTGCCCGAGGACCAGGCCGTCGGGCACGATGTCGATGCGCCACTCCTGCTTGCCGTCCGCGCCCTTCTCCCGCACCAGATGGAGGGTCTGGGAGTAGATGGTGGGCGCGAGCGGCCGGTACGAACTCTGCGCGTCGACCGCAGCCACCTGCTCGCCCGTGAGGGTGTAGGTGGTCTCGGCGCTGTTGTCGTCGCCGTCGTGCAGCGAGGACCCGGTCCTGTTGGGGGCCTTGGCGAGCACCGTGGTGCCCTGGCTCGGCTTCCAGGTGCGCGCCGCCTCCTTGGTGAGGTATTTACGGGTCGTCCTGAACGCGGGGTCGTCGCTCGTCATGGACTCCAGGAAGCCGTCGACGACCTCGATGGGCGCGGCACCCTCTCTGGGTGCCACGGCGTACACCTGCACCTGGGAGTCACCGGCCTGCGAGGCGTCGACCGCCTTGACGTCACCGGTGACCGGCATCGAACCGCAGCCCGCGAGGACCACGATGCCGCAGCTCAGCAGTGCGGACACCCGCACCGCGTTTCCATGGCCGCCGCGACGGCGGTCAGTGTCCACGAGTCGTGTCCTCCTGGTCGGAATCCTGCACCTGCGGGGTGGCGCCGGTGTCCTGCAGCTCGCCCGCGGAGCGCACCACACGCGCACCGCCG
>DATCWZ010000232.1:0-4043 GCA_036566065.1 Streptomyces sp.
CGGCGCAAGATGCTCGCGTACGCGATGACGCCGATGATCCCGACGATCATCATGATCCAGCCGACCAGATCGACGTTGACGGTGTCCATCTCCCAGTCGGTGGCGAAGGCCAGTATCGCCCCGGCACCGATGAGGAGGATGCATCCTCCGAGTCCCATGATCCCGCCTCCTCGACGGCCCGGTGGTTCCGGGCCGTGTACGGGTCGCGTACCCGGCCGGACAACGACCATGCCCGGTGCGGCGGTTGGTATGGCAGGGTCAGCCCGCCAGGAACGCGGCCAGGGCGTTCGCCAGGAGGTACGGGTCGTCGGCGCCGCACAGCTCGCGCGCGCTGTGCATCGACAGGATCGCGGCGCCGACATCGATGGTCTGGATGCCGTGCCGGGCGGCGGTGATCGGGCCGATGGTGGTGCCGCAGGGCATCGAGTTGCTGGAGACGAACGTCTGCCACGGCACGCCCGCCTTCTCACACGCGTCCGCGAACACGGCCCGGCCGCTGCCGTCGGTCGCGTACCGCATATTGACGTTGACCTTGAGGATCGGCCCGCCGTTGACCACCGGGTGATGCGTCGGGTCGTGCCTCTCGCCGTAGTTGGGGTGGATCGCGTGGCCGGTGTCGGACGAGAGGCAGATGGTCCCGGCGAAGGCGCGGGCGCGGTCCTCGTACGAGCCGCCACGGGCGAACACGGAGCGCTCCAGGACCGTGCCGAGCAGCGGGCCGTCCGCCCCGGTGTCGGACTGCGAGCCGTTCTCCTCGTGGTCGAAGGCGGCGAGCACAGGGATGTACGGGAGTTCGGCGCCGGGCTGCCCGGTCGCGGCCAGGGCGGCCGTCGCCGCGTGCACCGAGAGCAGATTGTCCATCCGGGGCCCCGCCACCAGCTCCCGGTCCCGGCCCAGATAGGACGGCGGCTCGACCGGGTGCGGCATGAGGTCCCAGCCGGTCACGTCCTCGGCTTCGACACCCGCCTCGCCGGCGACAAAGCGGATCAGGTCGCCCTCCTCGACCGGCCCGAGTCCCCAGACCGGCTGCATGTGCCTCTGACGGTCGAGCTTGAGCCCGTCGGCATTGACCGACCGGTCCAGATGCACGGCCAGTTGCGGCACGCGCAGCAGAGCACGGTCGATGTCGATCAGCCGGTGGGTACCGTCACGCAGGGAGATCCGGCCTGCGAGTCCGAGGTCCCGGTCGAGCCAGGTGTTGAGGAGCGTCCCGCCGTAGATCTCGACGGCGACCTGCCGCCAGCCGTACGAACCGGTGTCGGGCACCGGCTTGACCCGCAGGTTCGGCGAGTCCGTGTGCGCTCCGACGATCCGGAACGGGGTGTGCGCGCCGGCGCTCTCCGGCACGTACCAGGCCACGATCGCGCCGCCGCGCAGCACGTATTTCCCGCCCGTGGTGGCATCCCATGCGGCGGTCTCCTCGACCCGTCGGAATCCGGCCTTCTCCAGCCGGGCCGCCGAGGCCGCCACCGCGTGATAGGGCGAGGGGCCGGCCATCAGGAAAGCCATCAGATCGTCGGTGTGCCCGCGGTCGAAGCGGGGGGAAGAACTCATAAACGTCACTGTAACGACGGCCGGGCCGCAGGATTCACGGTGTTGCGCAGGCCGCAGCACGCCTGTTTGCGGGTGGCCGGAATCCAGCGGTTGATACGGCGGCGGACACGGCGGCGCCGCCACCCGGAACCATGCCGGGTGGCGGCGCCTGCCCACAGATCGGCTAAAACGCGGCCTCGTCCAGCTCCATCAGCGAGTTGTCGACGGACTCGGCGATCGCCCGCTCCGTCGAGACGCCCGGCAGGACGTTCGCGGCGAAGAACTTCGCCGCGGCGATCTTGCCCTGGTAGAACGCGGCGTCCTTGGCGGAGGCGCCGGCCAGCTTCGCGGCCGCCACGCTCGCACCCCGGAGCAGCAGATAGCCGACGACCACATCGCCGGACGCCATCAGCAGGCGGGTGGTGTTCAGGCCCACCTTGTAGATCTCCTTGACGTCCTCGCCGGTCGCGGTGAGGTCGCTGATCATCGTGCCGACGATCGCCTCCAGGTCCACGGTGGCCTTGGCAAGCGCGTCCAGCGCGCCGCCCAGCTCCTCGTCCCCCTGGTGCTCGGCGAGGAACTTCTTGATCTCCTCGGACAGCATGTTCAGCGAGGCGCCCTGGTCGCGGACGATCTTGCGGAAGAAGAAGTCCTGGCCCTGGATCGCCGTCGTGCCCTCGTACAGAGTGTCGATCTTGGCGTCGCGGATGTACTGCTCGACCGGGTACTCCTGGAGGTATCCGGAGCCGCCGAAGGTCTGGAGCGACTGCGCGAGCTGCTCGTAGGACTTCTCGGAGCCGTAGCCCTTCACGATCGGGAGCAGTAGGTCGTTGAGACCGCTGAGGGCCTTGGTGTCCTCGCCGGCGGCCGCCTTCTCCTGGATCGCGTCCTGGACGGAGGCGGTGTAGAGCACGAGGGAGCGCATGCCCTCCGCGTACGCCTTCTGCGTCATGAGCGAGCGGCGCACATCGGGGTGGTGCGTGATGGTGACCTTGGGGGCCGTCTTGTCCATGAACTGCGACAGGTCGGTGCCCTGGACGCGCTCCTTGGCGTACTCCAGCGCGTTGAGGTAGCCCGTCGACAGGGTGGCGATGGCCTTCGTGCCGACCATCATGCGGGCGAACTCGATGATGCGGAACATCTGGCGGATGCCGTCGTGCTTGTCACCGATCAGCCAGCCCTTGGCGGGGTGCCGGTCGCCGAACGTCATCTCGCAGGTATTGGACGCCTTCAGACCCATCTTGTGCTCGACGTTGGTCGCGTACACGCCGTTGCGCTCACCGAGCTCGCCGGTGGTCCAGTCGAAGTGGAACTTCGGGACCATGAAGAGGGAGAGCCCCTTGGTGCCCGGTCCCGCACCCTCGGGGCGTGCCAGCACGTAGTGGATGATGTTCTCGGACATGTCGTGTTCGCCCGAGGTGATGAAGCGCTTCACACCCTCGATGTGCCAGGAACCGTCCTCCTGCTCGACCGCCTTCGTACGGCCCGCGCCGACGTCCGAACCGGCGTCCGGCTCGGTCAGCACCATCGTCGAGCCCCACTGCTTCTCGACGGCGATTTCCGCGATCTTCTTCTGCGCCTCGTTGCCCTCGTCGAAGAGGATGGCGGCGAACGCCGGGCCGGAGCTGTACATCCAGACCGCGGGGTTCGAGCCGAGCAGCAGCTCCGCGTAACCCCAGATCAGGGAGCGCGGCGCCGTGGTGCCGCCGATCTCCTCGGGCAGCCCCAGGCGCCAGTACTCGGAGTCCATGAACGCCTGGTAGGACTTCTTGAAGGTGTCCGGGACCGGCGCGGTGTTGGTCTCCGGGTCGAAGACGGGCGGGTTGCGGTCGGCGTCGGCGTACGACTCGGCGAGTTCGTTCTCCGCGAGGCGGGCCACCTCGTCGAGGATGGTCTTCGCCGTGTCGACGTCCATCTCCGCGAACGGGCCCGTGCCGTACAGCGTGTCGCGTCCGAGGACCTCGAAGAGGTTGAACTCGATGTCGCGGAGATTCGACTTGTAGTGCCCCATGCGAAGGCTCCGTAATCAATAGCAGTGGCGCGCAGCGCCCCGTGGAGGAGGAAGGGTCGGCGGCAGGCCGGCGGTGTGTATATCACCTGACCCTCACGATGATGCTACCCGCCAGTAATAAGACGCAACCCCTCAAGCCAGAGATGTGTCCGATTACTCTTTGCGTCATGTATGGCTACGACCAGAACCAGGGCGCACAGCAGCAGATGGGCGGCGGCTACGGCGAGCAGCCGCTGTATCCGGAGCCCTCGCCGCCCTCCCTGGCCGACGCGGTACGCGCTTTCACGACCGGCTCGCTGTCCGCGGAGGACTTCCAGCAGATCTTCGCGACGTCGAAGGTCTACTGCCCGCGCGGCGACAACCCCGGCTTTCTGGCCCTCCACAACACCCAGCAGCCGGTGATCCCGATGTTCACGACGCTGAAGGAGCTGCGGAGGTACGCGGGCAAGGAGTCCAAGTACTTCGTGATCACCGGCGCCGAGGTGATCGACCTGCTGCC
>DATCWZ010000393.1:0-3361 GCA_036566065.1 Streptomyces sp.
GGGCGGGCGAGCCGATCCTGCCGCCGCGGCTGTTCCGCGATCGTACCTTCGTGCTGGCCGGCACCGCCTCGCTGCTCGTCGGCGTGGCGATGTTCGGTGCGATGATCTACCTGCCACAGTACTTGCAGATCGTCAAGGGTATGTCCCCGACCGGCTCGGGGCTGATGACCCTGCCGATGGTCCTCGGCCTGTTCGTCTCATCGGTGATCTCGGGCCGGATCGTCACCCGCACCGGCAGGTGGAAGGCGTTCCCGCTCGCGGGCCTGCTGCTGGTCGCCATCGGGCTCGCGCTGCTGTCCCGGCTGGACATCGGCTCGGGCATCCCGGTGATCGGCGTCGATGTCGCCGTGCTGGGCATCGGGCTCGGCATGACCATGCAGATCCTCATCCTGGCCGCCCAGAACGCCGTCCACACGCGTGACATGGCGGTGAGCACCTCCGGCATCTCCTTCTTCCGCAGCCTGGGCGGGGCCGTGGGCGTGGCCGCCTTCGGTGCCATCCTCACCAACGGGGTGAAACACCGGTTGATGGACATGCTGGCGGCGGCACACGTCCAGGCGCCCGCCGGGGGGGTGAGCCTCGGGACCCCGGACGCCATCCACCATCTGCCCCCGGTGATCAGGCAGATGGTCATCGAGGCGTTCGCCGACGCGATGCAGACCGTGTTCCTGGTCGCCGTGCCGACGGCCCTGCTCGGCTTCGTGGCCGTGCTCGGCCTGCGTGAGCTGCGGCTGCGCACCCACACCGACCAGGTTCAGAGCGAGACGGCGACGGCGTAGAGCACGGTCACGGCGAGGTTGGGCGCCGGCTCGGCCCCGCCCGCGCTCCATGTCGTCCCGCTCGTCCGGGTCAGGCGGCCCACATCGCCCAGACCGTCGTACAGTCGGTGTCATGGCCTATGACCACGCCGCCCGCCGCGCCCGGCTCGCCGCCCGGTACCCGTCGGAGGGGGTGGACGCGCTGCTGGTCACCCGGCCGGTCAACGTCCGTTACCTGACCGGGCTGATCAGTAGCAACGCCGCCGCCCTGGTGCGGGCCGACGGCAGCGTGACGCTCGCCACCGACTCCCGCTACGTCGAGACCGCCGCAAGGGTGTGCGGGGGCGACGGCGGCGTCGAGGTGATCGAGGAGCGGGACGTCATCGCCGCCCTGGCCGGGCTGATGCCGCATGACCGCCTCGGTTTCGAGTCGCACCACCTGCCCGTCGCGGAGTACCTGCGGCTCGGTGGCGCCATGGTCCCTCTCGGCCTGCTCGTGGAAACCGTGCGCATGGTGAAGGAGGAGCCGGAGATCGCCGCCCTGCGCGTCGCGTGCGACATCACCGATCGGACGTTCGCCGCGATCCTCCCGGCGCTGCGCCCGGGCGTGACCGAACGGGAGATCGCCCACGCGCTGGAGCGGCTGATGGTGGAGTACGGCGCCGAGAAGCCGGCCTTCGACTCGATCGTGGCGAGTGGCCCCAACGGTTCCATCCCGCACCACGTGCCCTCGGACCGGCCCATCGAGCGCGGCGACCTGGTCACCTTGGACTTCGGCGCCCGCTACGACGGGTACCACGCCGACATGACCCGCACGGTCGCCATCGGCGAGCCCGCGAGCTGGCAGCGTGACCTGTACGACCTGGTCCGCCGCGCCCAGCGGGCCGGGCGGCACGCCGTACGGCCCGGCGCGGAGGTGCAGGAGGTGGACCTGACGGCCCGTGGCCTCATCGCCGAGGCCGGTCACGCGGATCACTTCGAGCATGGCCTGGGGCACGGTGTCGGCCTGGACATCCACGAACTGCCGTTCCTTGGCCCGTCCAGGGCCGGTAGACTAGAGGATCGAGTTCCGATCACCGTCGAGCCGGGCGTATACCTGCCGGGCCGGGGGGGCGTCCGGATCGAGGACACCCTCGTGACGACTGACGACGGACCGGAGCTCCTCACCCGCACGACCAAGGAGCTGTTGGTCCTGTGAAAGGGCCGCGGCTGCACTGACTTGATCCGGCAGAACCCAGGAGAGACGAGTGGCGACGACGAACGACCTGAAAAACGGCATGGTGCTCAAGCTCGACGGTGGCGATCTGTGGGCCGTCGTGGAGTTCCAGCACGTCAAGCCCGGCAAGGGCGGCGCGTTCGTCCGTACCAAACTGAAGAACGTGCTGTCGGGAAAGGTCGTCGACAAGACCTTCAACGCGGGCGTCAAGGTCGAGGTGGCCAATGTCGACAGGCGTGACATGCAGTACTCCTACCTCGACGGCGACGACTTCGTCTTCATGGACACCGAGACGTATGACATGATCAACGTCCCTCGTGCCACGGTCGGCGACGCGGCCAACTACATGCTGGAGAACACCACGGCCACCGTGGCCTTCAACGAGGGCAATCCGCTGTACGTCGAGCTGCCGGCCGCGGCGGAGCTGACGATCGCGCAGACCGAGCCGGGCCTGCAGGGCGACCGCTCCACCGGCGGCACCAAGCCCGCGACCCTGGAGACGGGCGCTGAGATCAAGGTCCCGCTGTTCATCACGACGGGCGAGAAGGTCAAGGTCGACACCCGCACCGGCGAGTACCTCGGCCGGGCCTGAGGTGACCGCTCGGGGCAAGGCGCGCCGCCGCGCACTGGACATCCTGTTCGAGGCGGAGCTGCGCGGCGAGGACCCTCAGCGGGTGCTCGCCGAGCGGTACGAACGGGCCGAGCCGCCCGTCAACGAGTACACCGCCACCCTGGTCGAGGGCGTGCTCCGGCATCGCGGCCGTATCGACGAGCTGATCTCGACGTACTCCGAGGGATGGACCCTCGACCGCATGCCCGCGGTCGACCGCAACGTTCTGCGCGCGGGCACCTACGAACTGCTGTGGGCGGCGGAGGTACCCGAGGGCGTGGTCATCAGCGAGTGGGTGCACCTCGCGGGGGAGCTGTCCACCGACGAATCGCCACAGTTCGTCAACGGTCTGCTCGCCCGGTTCAAGGAGCTCAAGCCCTCATTGGCCCTCTGACCAGCGCCAAGCGCGTAGGCTGGTCCGGAAGCCAGGGGCAGGCTCCCAGAGCAGGAGGCGATCCGAGGTGCGCGGCCACTCGCTGACGACCACGACACCGGCGGTGCGCATGGCCGTCGTGTGGGACACCGTGCGCGCGGTGCTGGCCGCCCGTGCGGCGACGACCGGCCGGGGATCGCTCGACATCATTGACGCGGGCGGCGGCACCGGTGGGTTCGCGGTGCCGCTGGCCGGTCTCGGCCACACGGTCACCGTGGTCGATCCCAACCCCGACTCACTGGCCGCGCTGGAGCGCCGGGCCGCCGAGGCGGGGGTGCGGGTCGCCGGCATCCAGGGCGACGCCGCCGGCCTCGGCGAGTTGCTCCCGGCCGGCGCAGCCGACC
>DATCWZ010000576.1:0-2081 GCA_036566065.1 Streptomyces sp.
AGGCGGTGAGATTGAAGATCGTGCGGCCCTGCTGCACGGCGGTGACCCGCCGCGTCGTGAACGACCGCCCGTCGCGGATCCGGTCCACGGTGTAGACGATCGGCGCCCCGGGATCCCCGGCACGCAGGAAGTAGGCGTGCAGGGAGTGCGCCGCCCGGTCGGCGGGAACGGTCCGCCCGGCCGCGACCAGTGCCTGGGCCGCGACCTGCCCGCCGAAGACCCGGGGCACGACCGCGCTGCGGCTCATGCCCCGGAAGATGTCCCGCTCGATCTGCTCCAGGTCGAGCAGACCGAGCAGGGATTCAAGTGCTGCGCTCATGGACGAAACGTAGTCCTTCCCGGAGCCCCATGGACGTGCTCAGAGCCCCATGGACTTGGCGATGATCGACTTCATGACCTCGCTGGTACCGCCGTAGATGCGGTTGACCCGGTTGTCCGCGTACAGCCGGGCGATCGGGTACTCGTTCATGTAGCCGTAGCCGCCGTGGAGCTGGAGGCACCGGTCGATGACCCGGTGCGCGACCTCGGTGCAGAACAGCTTCGCCGAAGCGGCCTCGGCGGCGGTGAGCTCACCGGCGTCGATGGCGTCCATCGCCCGGTCGCAGACGGCCTCGGCGGCATCGACCTCGGCCTTGCAGGCGGCCAGCTCGAACTTGGTGTTCTGGAAGGATGCGACGGTCTTCCCGAACACCGTGCGCTCCTGCGTGTACTGCTGGGCGAACCGCACGGCCGCGGCGGCCTGCGCGTACGCGCCGACGGCGATGCCAAGGCGCTCCTGGGGGAGGTTCTGGCCGAGGTAGGAGAAGCCCTTGTTCTCCTCACCCAGCAGATCGCCGACGGGCACCTTGACGTCCACGAAGGACAGCTCGGCGGTGTCGGAGACCTTCAGGCCCAGCTTGTCGAGCTTGCGGCCCACCGAGTAGCCCTCGGACTTGGTGTCGACCACCAGGAGTGAGATGCCGTGCCGGCGGTCGTCCGGCTTGGGCGAGTCCGTACGGGCGCAGACGATGACCCGGTCGGCGTGGACGCCGCCGGTGATGAAGGTCTTCGCGCCGTTGAGGATGTAGTGCGTACCGTCCTCGGAGAGCTTGGCCGTGGTCTTCATCCCGGCCAGGTCGGAACCGGTGCCGGGCTCGGTCATCGCTATCGCGTACATGGTCTTGCCGGTGACGAAGTCGGGCAGCCAGCGCTTCTTCTGCTCTTCCGTGGCGTACGCCTTGAGGTACGGCAGGCAGAGCAGGACATGCACCCCGGAGCCGCCGAAGGACACACCGGCGCGGGCGGTCTCCTCGTACAGGACCGCCTCGTACTTGAAGGACTCCTCACCCGCGCCGCCGAACTCCTCCGGCACCGCGATGCCGAAGATCCCCAGCTCGGCGAGCTTGTAGTAGAAGTCGCGGGGCGCCTGGCCCGCCGCGTACCACTCGTCGTAGACGGGGACGACCTCGGCCTCGATGAAGGCACGCAGGGTCTTTCGGAACACCTCGTGGTCCTCGTTGTAAACCGTACGGCGCACGGGGTGCCTCCCAGATCAGCTTCAGCATCGGCTTCGGTCGGGTGGCTAAGCGCTTGCTCAGCCCTTCTTCGCAAGTTACCCGGCAGTCACCTCGCCTGTCCAGAGTGATACTCGGCACGTCCACCCGTGCTCAGGGCAGCCTGGCCAGTTCGCGGAGGCGGTCGACGTGGGCCTTGATGTCGCGCTCGATGACGGGAGCGGCCTGGGCGTCGTCCGGCGCGTTCACGGTCCGCTCGCGACGGGGGCCGCAGAGGCCGCCGCTGGGCGGGGAGCCTGGCGAGCAGGGTCCGAGCTCCGCGTGACGCAGCGTCAGCCGGTCGGACTGACGGGCAGTTCGGGCTGAAGAAGAAACTCAGGAAGATAGTCGGACTCGACGTCCAGCGGGATCCCGGCGTCAAAGGCAAGGCACGCGATGGCGAGGGGGGCGAGGGCGAAGGTGCTGTTGATGTCCTCCCGCCGGTCGTCGACCATGGTCCAGTACGCCCGGTGCAGCTTCAGGGCGTCCGCCAGAGCCGGGCCGAAGTTGTCCATGTCCTTGCGGGCGAGGAGGTAGAACAGGTTGATC
>DATCWZ010000225.1:0-3184 GCA_036566065.1 Streptomyces sp.
GGCCGGCCTGCCCGCCGATGCCGACGAGGTCCAGGCGCACGTCGATGCCCAGTACCGTGCCCTGGCAGAGCTGCGCACCGTATCGGCGGAGGAGTACCGCGCGATCGGGCGCTCCTGCGTGGACAACGAGCAGTGGCGTGCCCCGTACGAAGCGATCGCGCCCGGCCTTGCCGCATATCAGCGTGACGCCATCGAGGCGTATGCGACGGTCCGCCTGAGCTGAGAGTGCCCGGGGCCTCCTGATGACGGGCAGCGCGGTCCGTCAGGCTTCCGGGAGGCGGGACCAGAAGTGGTTGACGATGTTGTCGATGTAGCGCCGTCCGTCCTCGCCGGAGGCGGTGGTGCCGCCTGCCCGGCTGAGGGTCGCGGCCATGAGCGCCTGGTACTCGTGGTGCATGGCGCTCAGGGGTTCCTGGAGGTCGCGGCGTTCCATGGAGACGAGCCGGGCGATGGCGCGGATGTGTGCCTGCCAGCGGGTCGAGACGGCTTCGGCGAGGAGCCGGGCCAGCTCGTCCTCCATTCCGGTGATGGCGATGAAGTCGCGCGGCGGAAGCCTGAGGAGGCTGCCGAGCTTGGTGGACTGCCGTTTGTCACCGGCCCACTGGCCGGTCTCCTCCATGGAGAGGTAGGCGTCGAGTCCCAGGCCCGTACCGCGGGCGATGTCCTCGGCCGGGATCCCGCGGGCGATGCGGTGTTCGCGCAAGGTGCGGGGACGGCCCATGAGTTCACTGGGGCGGCACCATAACGCGCCTGCCAGTGCGGTGAGTTCGTTCGGGGTGGGCAGGGCGGTGCCGCGTTCCCATGCGGTGACGTGGCCGGGGGTGATGTGGGTCATTCCGAAGGATGCGCGCATGCCGTAGGCGACGTGGCCGGGAGCCATCCCGAGCTTTTCGCGCAGGGCTCGAGCGGCGCGTGGGTTGAAGGGGAGTGGTGGATGCACGCACAGAGCGTAAAGGAGTTATCACTCTAGATTCCATGGTCACTGTCGCCTGAATCACAGTATGGAGCGATAGGTCGTCGGCGATTCCGTAGGAACCGACAAGTAACGTTTGAGCGCTCAACTACCTTGCCAGGTAAGGGAATTGCCAATACGGCGCCGCCGCGTATGATCCGCTCGCAAGTGCCGTATGTGTGTTCGTCGCACAACTGCCTGTCACCCCCACATCAGGCGGAACCGGCCACCCGTCACCACTCGTTCGCAGGTCCAGGAGACGCAGTCATGCACACCAGTACGACCAGCCCGGCCAGCCCGGCCGACGCACCGCCCACGAGATCCGGCGGCCCGTTCGACCGGTTCTTCCGTATCAGTGAACGCGGATCGACCTACAGCCGGGAGGTACGCGGAGGGTTCGCCACCTTCTTCACCATGGCATACATCCTCGTGCTCAACCCGATCATCCTGGGCAGCGCCAAGGACAAGTTCGGTGACCAACTGGATCCGGTCCAGCTCGTCACCGCCACCGCCCTGGTGGCGGCGGTGATGACCTTGATCATGGGGGTGGGCGGCAATCTGCCGCTCGCGCTGGCCGCCGGCCTGGGGCTCAACGCCGTCGTCGCCTTCCAGGTCGCTCCGCTGATGAGCTGGGACGACGCGATGGGCCTCATCGTGCTCGAAGGGCTGCTGATCTGCGTACTGGTGGTGTCGGGCCTGCGTGAGGCCATCATGTACGCCATTCCGCAAGCCCTCAAGCAGGCCATCAGCGTCGGGATCGGCCTGTTCATCGCCTTCATCGGCTTCGTGGACGCCGGATTCGTCACCCGTATCCCGGACGCCGCGAACTCGACCGTGCCCGTCCAGCTCGGCACCGGCACCCTGACCGGCTGGCCCATGCTCGTGTTCTGCCTCGGCGTGCTTGTCACGGTCGTTCTCCTCGCCCGCAAGGTCAAGGGCGCCATCCTCATCAGCATCATCCTGATGACCGTGCTCGCCGTCGTCATCAACCAGGCCGCCGACATCAAGACCTGGGGTCTGACGTCTCCCTCCGTGCCCGACAAGCCGGTCGCGAGCCCCGACTTCGGGCTGCTGGGCAAATTCGATCTGTTCGGCTCGTTCGAGCAGGTCAGCGTCCTGACCGTCGTCCTGCTCGTCTTCACCCTCATCCTGTCCGACTTCTTCGACACGATGGGTACCGTCGTCGGCGTCACCGCCGAGGCCGGACTCCTCGACGAACGCGGTCAGGTCCCCGGCCTGGGCCGCGTCCTGCTCATCGACGGCGCCGCCGCCGTCGCCGGCGGTCTCTCCTCGTCCTCGTCCGCGACCACCTACATCGAATCCGCCGCGGGTGTCGGCGAAGGCGCCAGGACCGGCTTCGCCAACCTCATCACCGGCGGCCTGTTCGCCCTCGCGCTCTTCTTCACCCCTGTCCTGACCATCGTGCCGCTCCAGGCCGCGTCGCCCGCGCTCGTCGTGGTCGGGTTCCTGATGATGACCCAGGTCAAGCACATCGACTGGGACCGCTACGAGCTCGCCATCCCCGCCTTCCTCACCATCGTCGTCATGCCGTTCACGTACTCCATCACCAACGGCATCGGCGCCGGCTTCGTCGCCTACGTGATCATCAAGGCGTGCATGGGGAAGGCCCGCGAGGTCCACTGGCTGCTCTGGGGGACCGCGGTGCTCTTCTTCATCTACTTCGCCATCGACCCGCTGGAGCAGATCCTCGGCATGAAGTAACCGCACGAGCCACCGCCGGGGCGACCCGGCGGTGGCCGCGCCTCGGTTATCGTACGAATGTTCGAGACTTGGTTTATGGTGGAGGGTGAGGGGGTGGCGAGTACGGATCGGTCCAGGAGGCGCGGGTGCCAGGGTTTACGCATCTGCACGCCGTTTCCGGGTTCTCCCTGCGGTACGGGGCCTCGCACCCGGAGCGGCTGGCCGAGCGTGCCGCCGAGCGGGGGATGGACGCCCTCGCGCTGACCGACCGCGACACCCTCGCGGGCACGGTCCGCTTCGCCCGGGCCTGCGAGACGGCCGGGATCAGGCCGCTCTTCGGAGTGGAGCTCGCGGTGGCGGAACGCCCGGGAGAGGAGCGGGAGCGCCGGGGAGGGGAGCGGGGGCGCACCCACCGGCTGCGAACCCCGGTCCGCGGTGGTGCCTTCGTCGACGAATCCGCCCCCCGCGTCACCTTCCTCGCCCGGGACGGCGCGCACGGCTGGGCCGAGCTGTGCCGGCTCGTCACCGCCG
>DATCWZ010000865.1:0-4822 GCA_036566065.1 Streptomyces sp.
GCGCAGCCGGGCGACGAGCCTGCGGCCGTACCAGAAGCCGGGGCGGCCGAGCGCCGGGCGGACGGCCGCCGCCCCTTCGTCCGTATGCTCGGCGTCGTCGTCCGCCGGTTCCGTGTCCGTCAGGGGGCGCTGTGATTCGTACGCGCTCCAGGTGCGGTTGGACAGATACCAGAGCAGCCCCACCAGTGCGCCCGGCACCAGCGCGGCGAGCGCGAGCCGTCTGCCCGGCTGGGACCACCAGCCGCCCTGTGCCGTCGACAGGAAGCCGAGCCAGGCCCGCCGCCCGGAGCATTCCGGTACGCCCGCGCACTGCCACGCCACGAGGTCGAGGGCGACCTCGCAGGCCGCCGCCGTCAGCAGCACGGTGAGGGTCAGCGCGACGAGCCGCACCAGGACCCCGTAGAACCGGACCGCCCGGGTGCGGCCGGTCGCGGTGGGCCGCATCCAGTGGGCGAGGTTGACCACCATGAACGGGAGCAGCAGCAGCCACAGGGCCCGGGAGCTGTTGCCCGAGGTGAGGTTGGCCCAGCAGTAGGCCTCCTCGACGGGCTCGTCCCGGGGCGGCCCCGGACGCTGCTCGGCGGCGATGTCCTCGGTACGCCGGTAAATGGCCGCTGTCGCGTCACCGGTGACCCGGGTCGTACGGGGGTCGTTCAGCATGGCCTGGGGCGTGGCCCCACCGACACCGTGGACCAGCAGTTCCAGTGTGGCCCCGGTGCTCTGCGGGGCCTGAGTGGCAGATGACAAGGGGGTGACCCGCTCTCTGGTCCGCCCGCTTCTCGGCGGGCGGGAAGGAAGGCGGCGCCGGGCGGGGCGCCTGAACGCTACGCGGTGACCACCATCCCGGACCGTGACCGCGTCCCGCACGGGATCTCACGAATCTGCCCGGTGAAGCGGCCGGCGGGGGCGACGTGGCAGGATGAGCGTGTCCCCGCGGGATGCCGCGGGACCGTACGGCCAGAGCGAAGGACAGGACCCGGTTGAGCGAGAATCAGAATCTGCTCGCGGAGCAGCGGCGTGCCCTGATCCTCGATGAGGTGCGCCGACGCGGCGGAATCCGGGTCAACGAACTGACCCGGAAGCTGAATGTCTCCGATATGACGATCCGTCGGGACCTGGACGCGCTGGCCCGGCAGGGTGTCATCGAGAAGGTGCACGGCGGCGCGGTCCCCGTGGTCGAGCCGAGTACGCACGAGCCGGGTTTCGAGGCCAAGTCGACGCTGGAGCTGAGCGCCAAGGAGGACATCGCGCGGGCGGCCGCCGCGATGGCCGTTCCCGGCAGTGCGATCGCGCTGTCCGGCGGTACGACGACGTTCGCGCTGGCCCGGCATCTCCTTGAGGTGCCTGATCTGACGGTGGTGACGAATTCGGTGCGGGTGGCCGATGTCTTCCACGGCGCGCAGCGCTCCGCACCGGCGGGCGGGCCCCGGGCGGGTGCCACCACGGTGGTGCTGACCGGCGGGGTGCGTACGCCGTCGGATTCGCTGGTCGGCCCGGTCGCGGACCGCGCCATCGCCTCGCTCCACTTCGATGTGCTGTTCCTCGGCGTGCACGGGATCTCCGTGGAGGCCGGTCTTTCGACGCCGAACCTCGCCGAGGCGGAGACGAACCGCCGCTTCGTGCAGGCGGCCCGGAGGGTCGTGGTGGTCGCCGACCACACTAAGTGGGGCACGGTCGGTCTGAGCTCGTTCGCGACGCTCGCCGAGGTGGACACGTTCGTCACGGACGCGGGTCTGCCCGCCGGGGACCGGGAACGGATCGAGGAGGAGCTGCCCGGTCTGGTGGTGGCGGGCGCGCTGTCGCTGGACTGAGACCTGCCGCTGCGGGGTTCCGTTCCGCACGCCGTCGGCGTCCTAGGATCACGCTGTGGCCGTCTTCCGGATCGAGCGTTCCACGCCTCTGCCCGCGGCCGAGGCGTGGCTCCGGATGACCGACTGGAAGCGGCATGGCGCACGGGTCCCGTTCACCTCGGTCGGTGTCCCGGACGGGCGGCCCACCCGGACCGGCGCGGTCCTCGTGGCGCGTACCCGGCTCGGCCCGTTCGGGGTCGACGATCCGATGGAAGTGGTGCGGTGGACGCCGCCCGCCGCGGGGCGGGCCGGAAGGTGCGAGCTGGAGAAGCGCGGCTCCGTGGTGCGGGGCCGGGCATTGATCGACGTCTGCCCCACCGCCACGGGCTCGCATGTGGTGTGGGTGGAGGAGATCCGCCTGCGGTTGCTGCCGCGCTGGAGCGATCCGCTGCTCGCCGCCGCGGGCCGCCGGGTGTTCGGGCGGGTGCTCGACGCGCTGCTCGAAGGACCGGCGGGCCCGGGCGGATAGGGACTGTCAGGCGGGCCAGGCTCCGGTGGCCAGGAAGCGGTCGATCGTGTCGGTGTACGGGGCGATGTCCAGGCCCTGTTCGCGCAGCCAGTCGTCGGAGTAGTACTTGTCGAGATAGCGGTCGCCGGGATCGCAGAACAGTGTGACGACGCTCCCGGCGCTGCCCTGTTCCACCATTTCGGCCACCAGCTTGAACGCGCTCCACAGGCCCGTACCCGTGGAGCCGCCCGCCTTGCGGCCGATGGCCCGCTCCAGTGCGCGTACGGCGGCGACACTGGCCGCGTCCGGCACCTTCATCATCCGGTCGATGGCGCCCGGCACGAAGCTCGGCTCCATCCGGGGCCTGCCGATGCCCTCGATCCGTGATCCGCGGTCGCTGGTCGCCCCGTCGTCATGGCGGGTCCAGCCGTCGAAGAAGCAGGAGTTCTCCGGGTCGGGGACGCAGATCCTGGTGTCGTACTGCATATAGCGGACGTAGCGGCCGATGGTCGCCGATGTGCCGCCGGTGCCCGCCAGGGCGACGACCCAGGCGGGCTCGGGGTAGCGCTCCAGCCGCAACTGTTCGTAGATGGACTCCGCGATGTTGTTGTTGCCGCGCCAGTCGGTGGCGCGCTCCGCGTAGGTGAACTGGTCCATGTAGTGGCCGCCGGTCCGGGCGGCGAGGGCCGCCGACTCCTCGTACAGCTTCCTCGCGTCGTCGACGAAGTGGCACTGCCCGCCGTGGAATTCGATCAGCCGGGCCTTTTCGGGGCTGGTGGTGCGGGGCATCACCGCGATGAAGGGCACACCGATCAGCTTGGCGAAGTACGCCTCCGAGACGGCCGTCGAGCCGCTGGACGCCTCGATGACCGGCTTGCCCGGGCGGACCCAGCCATTGCACAGGCCGTAGAGGAAGAGGGAGCGGGCCAGCCGGTGCTTGAGGCTGCCGGTGGGGTGCGTCGACTCGTCCTTGAGGTACAGGTCGATTCCCCACCGCTCGGGCAGCGGGAAGCGCAGGAGGTGGGTGTCGGCGGAACGGTTGGCGTCCGCCTGGACCCTGCGTACGGCTTCCTTCAGCCAGGCCCGGTAGCCGGGGTCGCTGCGGTCGATGTCCACGGTCGCGGTGATGCCGCCCCCGTGGCCGGGCTCAGTGGTGCTCATCGGCGCGTTCCTCCTCGTGTCACCGGCATTGCGCGGCCCCACGCTAACCCCACCACCTGCACAAACGTTCACTTTGGTGGTCTATAGGACTGCCTTGGCGGTGGCGCGTGGGACGCCTGTGGCGCGTCGGGCGGGCGGGTCCGGATTCGGTCCTGATCAGGTCTGGCGCGGGCGTCCTGTCCGCGTCAGACTGCCCAGCAGGAGCCGGCAGGGGTGAAGGGGGCGAATCCGCGATGACCGAGACGGAGTTCGGGGGCCCGGAGTTCAGTGCGACGGGGGTCAGGATCGAGCGCTGGGCCCGTTCGCTCACCAGGGCCGGTCAGGTGATTGTCAAGGACGGCCGGGTGGCGCTGCTGACCAGTTACGGCCGCGAGATCGACAGCGCCCCGGTGGGGGCGGTGAGCGCGGGCAGGCGGTGGTTCGGCACGGCGGGCTCGACGACGGCCCAGCTCAACGGGGTGCGTTACCGGCTGACAATGGGGCAGCGCAACCGGAAGCGGGACGCGGCCGTCCCCGTCCGCCGCTTCCTCGAAGCGCTGCGCGCCGCGCGGAACCGGCGGGGCTGAGGGGGGCGGGGCGTCTCCCGCGCTGCCGTGAGTTGCGGGGTGCTGGGGGCTGGGTCACGCTGGTGATACGTCACTGATGGTATATCGGTGGTGACACTGCGATGTCAGTTCACCGGGGCCGACAGGGCGGACCACGCTTGAGCAGACCGGAAACAGCAGCAGCCACCTGCTGGATCGGTCCTTCGTCTTCTTCCGGACCTATTTCGGGGAGTCGCAGCCGTGATCAGAGAGCCAAGCAGGCACTGCACGGTGGAGCTCCAAGCCCTGCCGTCGCGGATCGGTCAGGTCCGCAGAATCATCTCGGCGCAATTGCGCTACTGGCATCTCGATCCTCTCATCGACCCGGCGGCGCTCGGCGTCACCGAGCTGCTGACCAATGTCCACCGGCACGCGCAGCCGGACAAAACCTGCACCGTCGAGATCGAGCTGCTGCTCGACCGGCTGACGGTCTCCGTCCATGACCACGACCCCAGGCTGCCCACCGTCTGCGAAGCCGACGCGTCCTCCACGTCGGGGCGCGGTCTCGCGCTGATCGCCGCGGTCAGCGAGAGCTGGGGAGTGCGGCCGGACGACGGCTCGGGGAAGGTTGTGTGGTTCACGCTTCCGGCCACATCCCCCACGACGTCCATGCCGACGCTCGCGGCATACGGGTCCATGACCGACGGCCCGTTCGGCCACCCGGCCACGAGCCCGGTGGATCCGGCGGCGGCCGCGAGGCCCCGCGCCCGGTCGGCCGTCCCCGGCTGACCCGGCGGGGGGACGGCCGTGGTCATGCCACGCCGCGCCTGTCACCGCCG
>DATCWZ010000449.1:0-3307 GCA_036566065.1 Streptomyces sp.
CATGATGGCCAAGTACCTGCTGCTCAAGCACTACCGTGGCGCCCCGGCTCCGGTCAACGACGTGCCCATGGACCAGTGGACGCCGGGCGAGGTCTCAGCCCACATGAAGTACATGCACGACTTCGCGGCCCGGCTCGAGGGGACCGGTGAGTTCGTCGACAGCCAGGCGCTCGCCCCCGAGGGGACGTTCGTCCGGTACGACGGCGAGGGTCGCCCGCCGGTCACGGGCGGCCCGTTCGCCGAGACCAAGGACCTCATCGCTGGCTGGATGGTGATCGACGTCGACAGCTACGAACGCGCCGTCGAGCTGGCCGGGGAGCTGTCGGCCGCCCCTGGGGCGGGCGGGGAGCCGATCCACGAGTGGCTGGAGGTGCGCCCGTTCCTGGCCGCACCGCCCACCACCACAGAGTGACCTCGGGCGAACGAGGTCCTGCTCCCAGAGCCTCACGCCGAACATGCTCGGTATCCTCGGCCACCGCAGAGCCCCACGGTGGCCGGGGACGCCGTGCACGACGCGCGGGTCGAGGCGGTCCACGTCTGGCCCGGCCGATCCGCCGCGGAACCCGTCGCCGACGCCGTCCGCGGTCACGCCCACGCTGTGCCGTCGGGGCTGATGACCCGCCAACTCGCCCAGGCCCACCTGAACGCGCGTCAGACCCGCACATCGGTGATGCGGGCGGGTCAGTCCCAGCAGAGGCAGAACGGTTTGCCGGCCGGGTCGGCGTAGACCCGCCAGTTCTCGCCGCTGAAGGGCAGCCGGGTCGCGCCGAGTTCGAGCACGGAGAGCTCGGCGGCGTCCACGTCGTCGACCGTGACGTCGAGGTGGAACTGCTGCGGCGCCGCAGGATCCGGCCACCGCGGCGGGCGGTAGTCGGCGATCTGCTGGAACATCACCGGTTGGGCGCCGTCCTCGCCGATCATCGCCATACCGTCGCCCTCGTAGGTCACCGGCTTGCCGAGGAGCTCGGCATAGAACGTGCTGAGCGCCTTCGCGTCGGGGCAGTCGAGCATGACGCCCATCAGCGTGGTGGCCGGGTTTTCCGCGTTGAGGCACAGGTCGAACGGGTGGCCGGCCGGGTCGGCCAGGGTGTGCCAGGTCTCGTTGCGCCGCAGCAGCGTGGCGCCGAGGCTGAGGGCACGGTCGGTGCCGGCCGCAAGATCGGGCACGCGCAGATCGAGGTGTGCCTGCTGCGGGCGGTCGGGGTCCGGCCAGCGCGGCGGCACGTGGTCGGGGGCGAGTTGGAAGCCGATGCGCCAGCCGTCCGGCGTGCCCATGGCGATCCACTCGTCGTCGGCGTAGCGCTCGGTCCAGCCGGCAAGGTCGGCATAGAACGCGCTCAGGGTCCTGATATGGGGTGCGTCGAGCACCACGTTGCGGAGCGTTCCGATCATATGCCCATCATCCGTCATGGGTCCGACAGAAACGTCGAGGCCCTGTCGGGCGGACGCGAGCACCGGCGAGCGACTCTGCGGCGGCTGGCGACGAGGGAGACGACGGCGCGTTCGCGGAGACGAAGCGTCACACGGTACCCGTCAGAGCCAGCGGGACAGCGCTGGTCAACCCTTGTGCGGGCCAGGGTGCAGAAGTTGTTCGGCGATGGCCTGGACGTGGGCAAGAGTGATGCCGGTACGTTGTTCGATGGCCAGCGGGTGATCGGTTGGTTCCAGCTCAATGGTGGGTCGAACCCCGACGGCCTGACTGTGAGATGGAGTACCGGCCGTGAGCCCATCTTCGGCAGCGTCGATAGCAGGCCGGCCTACTATCGATGCCGTCATCAGGTAGAGCATCCTGGCCACCTCTGATTGGCTTCGTTTTTCCCGCGGCTCTCGAATGACTCATCGCCAGTCGGGCAAAAGCTATAAAAATTGCGAACCAGGTCGAATCGGATGGTGCCTTCGGTGTCTCGCGTGGCGGGCCACGCCGCGGACGGCGATCCTGCTGGGAGGAGCGGCGCGGCAGGCGCACCGCTGTGACCCGCGTGCGCGCGGCAGGGGTCACCATGACGGAACCATCCATCGGGGACTATGCCCTCGTGTCGGACTGCCAGTCCGCCGCGCTGGTGTCCCGTGAGGGTTCGGTGGACTGGCTGTGCCTGCCCCGTTTCGACGCCCGCCCGGTGTTCGGGCGGCTGCTCGACCCCGCGGCCGGGCACTGGTCCATCCACCCGGTCGACGACGACGTCGGCGTCGGCAACAGCGGCGGCAGTGATTACAGCATCGAGCGGCAGTACCTGGACCGAACGATGGTGCTGTGCACCACGTTCCGTTCGGCGACCGCGACGATCCGTCTCACCGACGCGCTGGCCACCGGCGAGGGTGAACGTGGCCACGAGTTGGGCCGGCGATCCCCGCACGTGCTGCTGCGCCTGGTCGAGTGTGAGTCCGGCGCGGCAGAGGTCGACGTCGAGTTCGCGCCCCGGCCCGGCTACGGGCCGGACCACCCGCGTATCGAGACCACTCCGGACGGCGGGATCGTGTGCGGCAGTGGCGACGACACCGTCACGCTGTCGAGTGCTGTGAGCTTCGAGCTGCGCGACGGCACGGCCCGCACCCGCCTTGCCCTGCGCGCCGGCGACCGCGTCGGGTTCGCGCTGCACCACCGGCCGCCAGGTGGCCGCCCGCCGGCGTGGGGTGTCGAGGATGTCGCGGTGGCGCTCGACCGTACCGTCACGACGTGGCGGTCATGGGCGGCACTGCACCAGTCGTACGAGGGACCGTGGCAGCATCTCGTCCTGCACAGCGGCCGGGTCCTTCAGGCGCTGACCTACGCGCCGACCGGTGCCGTGGTCGCCGCCCCCACCACGTCGCTGCCCGAGACGCCGGGTGGCGAGCGCAACTACGACTACCGCTACGCCTGGGTCCGCGACGCGGCGCTGACCCTCAACGCGCTGTGGGTGGCCGCCTGCCCGGACGAGGCCACCCGGTTCTTCGGCTGGATGGTCGACGCGGTCGGTCGGTCCGGCGACAGCGAGAAGGTCCAGGTCATGTTCGACGTCACGGGCCAACGCGAACTGCACGAACGGACCCTCGGCCACCTGCGGGG
The DNA here is from genome assembly GCA_036566065.1 of Streptomyces sp. GTDB lineage: Bacteria > Actinomycetota > Actinomycetes > Streptomycetales > Streptomycetaceae > Streptomyces. Next base: position 3,044 of record DATCWZ010000449.1, read on the forward strand.
CTACCGGGGCAGCAGGCCGGTTCGCGTCGGCAACGACGCCTGGCACCAGCACCAGACGGACGTGTACGGCGAGTTGCTGCTCGCCGCCCACACGCTGCGCGACCAACTCGGTGGGTTCGACGAACCGTTGCGTCGTTTCCTGGTCGGCCTTGCCGACGCCGCCGCGCAGCGCTGGCGCGAGCCCGACCAGGGCATCTGGGAGGTGCGCGGCGCGCCGCGGCACTTCCTGTACTCGAAGGTCATGTGCTGGGCAGCACTCGACCG
>DATCWZ010000299.1:0-4572 GCA_036566065.1 Streptomyces sp.
TACTGCTGCGCGCCGAGATACGCGGCTGGTACATCTACGTACCGCTCGCCCTGGTCATCTGGGGCCTGATGTACAACAGCGGCATCCACGCCACCATCGCGGGCGTGGCCATGGGCCTGATGCTCCGCTGCACCAGGCGCGATGACGAGGCGCGCTCTCCCGGCGAGGACATCGAACACGTCGTCCGCCCGCTGTCGGCCGGTCTAGCCGTGCCGCTGTTCGCGCTCTTCTCGGCCGGTGTCACTCTCAAGGGCGATGCGGTGGCGGACGTGTTCACCCGGCCCGAAACGCTCGGAGTGGTACTCGGTCTGGTCGTCGGCAAGACGATCGGCATATTCGGCGGCACCTGGTTCGCCACCCGCTTCACCAGGGCCGAACTGAACAAGGACCTGGCCTGGGAAGATGTCTTCGCGGTCGCCGCCCTCGCCGGAATCGGCTTCACCGTCTCTCTGCTCATCGGGGAGCTCGCGTTCGCCGACGACAAGGAAATGATCAACGAGGTGAAGGCCGCGGTCCTGATCGGTTCCCTGATCGCCGCCACACTCGCCGGTGTGCTGCTGAGGCTCCGGGTACGCGTATACCGGGAGCTGTCCGAGGAGGAGGAACGCGACGAGGACGAGTCGGGTATCCCCGATGTCTACGAGCAGGGTGATCCCGCGTACCACCTGCGCATGGCCGAGATCCACGAAAAGAAGGCGGCCGAGCACCGCCGCCTGGCCGAACTGGCGAGGGCAGCGAGCGATAAGCCGGACAGTCCGGCATGATCTGACATCGGATGTGTTGAAGAGAAGAGGGAGTCAGGGATGAGCGACCCCGGCAACTACGCGGGCAGCGCCGAGCGCAGTCTCGGACAACTGGTCGCCTCGGCGACGGCCGAGATGTCGGCACTGGTGCACGACGAGATCGCCCTGGCCAAGGCCGAGGTACGCCAGGACGTCAAGCGCGGCGTGACCGGCAGTGTGGCGTTCATCGTCACGGGCGTACTGATTCTGTTCGCGATCCCCGTGCTGAGCTTCGCCGCGGCCTACGGCATCCACAACCTCGGACTCGGGCTCGCCTGGTCGTTCCTGATCGTGGGCGGCGCGTTCATACTGCTGGGCCTCCTGCTGGCGGCCTTCGGCTGGGCCAAGCTCAAGAAGGTCCAGAAGCCGGAGAAGTCCATCGCGTCGGCCAAGCAGACCGCCGCCGTCCTTCAGGGCGTCAAGCCGCACCCCCGGCCCGCTGTCACCGCCGGTGCGGCCCATGCGGTGGTTTCGGGCAGTACGGCCGCCGACAAGGCCATCGGGAGCGCGCCGGTTCGGGACGAGGCGTCCGCTGTGGCACGCTCATCCGCATGACGGACCCCGATTTCAGTTCGTTCGGCCCGGCCGGTCCGATGGGCCCGGCCGGTTCCGGCAGTCCCGTACGCCTCGACGGTCCCTGGACCCACCGCGATGTGGCGGCCAACGGCGCGCGCTTCCACATCGCGGAGCTGGGGGACGGCCCGCTGGTGCTGCTGCTGCACGGCTTCCCGCAGTTCTGGTGGACATGGCGTCACCAGTTGACCGCGCTCGCCGATGCCGGTTTCCGCGCGGTGGCGATGGACCTGCGCGGGGTCGGCGGCAGCGACCGTACGCCCAGGGGGTACGACCCCGCTAATTTGGCGCTCGATGTCACCGGGGTGATCCGTTCGCTCGGCGAACCGGACGCCGCCCTGGTCGGGCACGACATGGGCGGCTATCTCGCCTGGACGGCCGCGGTGATGCGGCCGAAGCTGGTGCGACGGCTCGTCGTGTCGTCGATGCCGCACCCGCGCCGCTGGCGTTCCTCGATGCTCTCCGACTTCTCGCAGACCAGGGCGGGCTCGTACGTCTGGGGCTTCCAGCGTCCCTGGGTGCCCGAGCGTCAGCTCGTCGCGGACGACGCGGCGTTGGTGGGCCGGCTGATCCGCGACTGGGCCGGGCCGCGGACCTCGGACTTCCCCGACGACCGGGCCGTGGACGTCTACCGGCGCGCCATGTGCATCCCGTCAACGGCACACTGCTCGATCGAGCCGTACCGCTGGATGGTGCGCTCGCTGGCCCGTCCCGACGGCATCCAGTTCAACCGGCGGATGAAGCGACCCGTCCGCGTACCGACACTGCACCTGCACGGTTCACTCGATCCGGCGATCCGTACGCGGAGCTCGGCGGGTTCGGGCGAGTACGTCGAAGCGCCCTACCGCTGGCGACTTTTCGACGGTCTGGGGCACTTCCCCCACGAGGAGGATCCGGTCGGGTTCTCGACCGAACTCATCAACTGGCTCAAGGATCCCGAGCCCGATCGGTGACGCAGGGGCACAGGTGTCCGACGAACAGCCAATTGCCCGCCGCATAGGCCGATTGGCTGGCAGCCACGCGATTACCGGCCTCGGGTGACGGGCAGATGTCGGGTATGGGCTGGACGCGCGACTTCAGTGACGCAGCACGCAACCACCGCTCGACCGCTCCCGCTGGTCCGAGCACTCATGAGGGGGGCGGCCCCCTGGGCCGGGTGCACGATGTGAGTGATTTTCATGAGCTCCGGCTAGGCATTCCGCGCATTCTCCACCGCCGGGCCCGCTGGGTCTCGGCGCGGCTGCGCCACACCCGGGGATGACGCGGGAACCTGACGTACTGGCCGCCGGACCGGATCGTCCGGAGGCAGGACCTCAGAGAGCGCAGCCCTGGCTGTCGACCTGCCGGTCGGCGGTACGGCCGAAGCCGATGTCCTTACGGATCTCATCGGCCGTCAGCGCGTAACCCGTCTCCGGATCGTCGAGGGACTTGGCGAACACCACGCCGTACACCTTGCCCTCTGGAGTGAGCAGCGGGCCGCCGGAGTTGCCCTGGCGCACCGTCGCGAAGAGCGAGTACACATCGCGGCGGACGGTGCCCCGGTGGTAGATGTCGGGTCCGTTGGCGTCTATGCGGCCGCGGACGCGCGCCGAGCGTACGTCGTAGGCGCCGTTCTCCGGGAAGCCGGCGACGATGGCGCTGTCGCCGCTCTCCGCGTCATGGTTGGTGTCGGCGAAGCGCAACGGCTGGGCGTCGAGGTCCGGGACTTCCAGTACGGCGATGTCGCGCTGCCAGTCGTACAGGACGACCTTCGCGTCGTACAGCCGTCCCTCGCCGCCGATCTGGACGGTGGGTTCGTCGACGCCGCCGACGACGTGGGCGTTGGTCATCACCTTGTGGTCGGAGAAGACGAAGCCGGTGCCTTCGAGCACCTTGCCGCAGCCCGGCGCCATGCCGACGACCTTGACGATGGACTTCTTCGCGCGCGCGGCGACCGGGCTGCCCACCAGTGCCGGGTCCGGGGCCTCGACCTCGGTGATCGGCTCATTGGCGAAGGGGCTGAAGACCTGCGGGAAGCCGTTCTGCGCGAGGACCGAGGAGAAGTCCGTGAACCAGGTGGACGCCTCGGCGGGCATGACCCGGGACACCCCGAGGAGGACCGAGGAGCTGCGTACCTCCTTGCCGAGGGTCGGCAGAGACGTACCCGCCAGCGCGGAGCCGATCAGCCAGGCGACGAGCAGCATCGCGACCACGTTGACCAGGGAGCCCCCGGTGGCGTCCAGGGCGCGCGCGGGTGACCATGTGATGTACCGGCGGAGCTTGTTGCCCAGGTGGGTGGTCAGGGCCTGGCCTACCGAGGCACAGACAATCACGAGGATGACCGCGACGATGGCGGCCGAGGAGGAGACCTCGGACCCGTCGGTCACCTGGTCCCAGATGATCGGCAGCAGGTATACGGCGGCGAGTCCGCCACCCAGAAAGCCGATCACCGACAGGATGCCGACGACGAAACCCTGGCGGTAGCCGATGACCGCGAACCACACGGCGCCGACGAGCAGCAGGATGTCCAGCACGTTCACCGTCTATAGCCTCGCAGATTCGTCACCTGGCCCGTCCGGTTCGACGGGGTCCGGGCCAGGCCCGGAACAGCGCAGCAAGAGGGTCAGCCTGTCATGCGCGCCAGTCGAGCGGCACCTGCTTGTCCCGGTCCCATGGGCGTTCCCAGCCTGAGTAGTGCAGGATCCGGTCGATCACGCCGGCCGTGAATCCCCAGACCAGCGCCGATTCGACCAGGAATGCCGGGCCCCGGTAGCCGCTCGGGTGCACGGTCGTCGCGCGGTTCGCCGGATCAGTGAGATCCGCCACGGGAACCGTGAACACCCGCGCGGTCTCGGCGGGATCGACCACCCCGACCGGGCTGGGCTCGCGCCACCAGCCGAGAACGGGCGTCACAACGAAGCTGCTCACCGGGATGTAGAGCCGCGGCAGTACGCCGAAGAGCTGGACGCCGCCCGGATCGAGCCCCGTCTCCTCCTCGGCCTCCCGCAGGGCGGCCCTGAGCGGCCCCGTGGTCGCCTGGTCGCCGTCCGCGGGGTCCAGCGCGCCGCCTGGGAAGGACGGCTGCCCGGCGTGGGAACGCAGAAGTCCGGAACGCTCCAGCAGGAGCAGCTCGGGGCCGCGCTCGCCCTCGCCGAACAGCACCAGGACGGCGGACTGGCGGCCCGCGCCGCTTTCGGGCGGCAGGAAGCGGCTGAGCTGCCGGGCCTCGACGCTCCGC
>DATCWZ010000526.1:0-3618 GCA_036566065.1 Streptomyces sp.
GGCGGCTGCCGCACCGTCTCCCCGGCTCTCGCACACACGCCGCTGATCATCTGGGGCTGCTCGCTGACCTCCCAAGTACCGCCCTCGCCCGCCTGAGGCCCGGCACCCGGGTGCGGGCCGGCGGAATCCTCCCCGCGCGCAGGGAGCGGGCGCCTCCACATCAGGGCCGCGGCTTTGCCACCGAAGCCGCCGCAGAACCCGGATTTGTCCCCGTCCAGTACTGAACACTCCCGAAGGAGCCCCTTGTGGGACTCGACCTCATCAACGGCATTCCCACGCACGTCCTGTTCGTGCACGTCATCGTAGTTCTGGTACCCCTCACTGCCCTCGCCCTGATCCTGTGCGCCGCCCTGCCCTCCGTCATGCGCCGGTTCGGCATAGCCCTGCCGGCCCTAGCGCTGGCGTCCCTGATCAGCGTGCCGCTGACGACCGAGGCCGGCGAGTGGCTGGAACACCACGTGGACCGCGATCCGCTGGTCCGCAGGCACACGGAACTCGGGGACGGACTGCTCCCCTGGGTCATCGGGCTCTTCCTGGTGTCCACCGCGGTGTGGTGGTTCTACTGCCGCACCGCCCGCCGCGCCCCCGAGGCAAAGGGATCCACCGGCGCGGTGGGCGCACCGCTCCGCACCGCCGCCGTGGTGCTGTCCCTCGTCATCGGCGTGGGTGCCGGCGTACAGGTCTACCGAATCGGCGACTCGGGCGCCAAGGCAGCGTGGCACGACGCCTACTCCGCCACCGCGCATCCCGAAGAGGGCTGAAAAGGCACACACTCGTTGACGACCGCACGCGGCAACGGCCCCGGCAAGCGTTCCACCCTCCGCGGCCTGGTGCCGGAGATGCTTGCCGGGCCGGGCCCCCACTCTGCGGAAAAGCCGGACGGGTCAGGCCAGGAACTCCCGTACGGAGGTTGTCATCCGGGCCACGAACGCCTCCCGTACCGCCTCGGGGACCCGGTCGAGCGAGAGATACGGATTGAGGTCCTCCAGCTCCACGAGCAGCAGCTCACCCTCCGCGCTGCGGCAGGCGTCGACCCGCTGGATGCCGTGCGCGAGGCTGTTCCACTCCACGAACCGGCGCGCGAAGTCCAGGTCCGCGGCACTCGGCTCGTACGGTTCGAGCACCCAGCGCCGCTCGGGGTCCGGCGCGTACAGCGCGTACTGGAAGTCCCGGTCGATGAAGTAGAAGGACACCTCGTAGCGGAAGTCGATCCGGGGCTGGACCAGCAGCGTCCCGTCGGCACCCTCGGGCAGCGCGGGCTCATCGACGAAGCGCAGTCCGACCGAGTCCGCCCCCAGCTTCGGCTTGACGACGTACTGCGCCGCGCCGGGCAGCAGCCCCAGGTCCGCCGCCCGGTCCACGGTGGGGATCACCGGGAAGCCGGCGCGGCTCAGATCGACCAGATACTGCTTGCCCGCCATGTCCCCGCGCCCGTCCAGCGGGTTGTAGACCCGGGCCGCCAGCTCCCGCGCCCGGGCGCGGAACGCGTCGTACGCCTCCTGGTAGTGCAGGACCGGCCCGCTGTTGCGGACGACCACCGCGTCGAATCCGGCCAGCAGTGCGGCCGCGTCCCGGGGGTGGCAGAGCGCAATGTCGAACGCCTCGCGCAGTCGTGACGACAGGAAGATGTCTTCGTCGCAGTAGCGGCGGCCGCGGGCATCGTAGGCGAGATCCGTGACATAGAGGATGGAAGGACGGTCCTCGCGCGACGCGGCGTTCATGGTGCTCCCCCAGGGGTACGGGAGCGGACGGCCGGTCCGGGGGACTCCCGTACGCACATCATCGCGCCCGGCGGCTCACCAGGGGCCACCGGGGCGTACGGCCAGCCCGGGATGGTGGGCGGACAGGATCTTGTTGGCGCGGGCCAGGTCGGACAGTGCCTGCTCGCGGTCGGCCTGGTCCTCGATGCCGAGGCGCGGCCCGCGGAACCTGCGGACCTCGCGCGCGGCACAGTCGGCGGCGACCTCCGCCCGCAGGATGTGCGGCGGAATGCAGGAGCCGATCAGGGCGGCGACCCGGTCGGGGATCGGCACGGGGACGAGGAGATGCTGGGCGGTCATGAGCGGTTCCCTCTCGGATCGGTCGGCCAGGAGGCGGTGCACAGCGACGGTCCGGGCGGGCCGCCTTCTCCTCCATAGGTACGGGACGCAGTTCCGGGTTTCTCGTTGAGAACGTCTCCGTGTCGCAACCGTTTGGGACTGACCGTCTATGTCGCTTTACATGCAATCAAGTTGACGCATTCGTCTTACCGTGATCCAGATCACCCGGCGCGTCGGCTGCCGCGGGCCCGTAACTGGAGCGCCCGCAGCACGGCTTCGGTGGAGAAACGGCTCTGCGGATCGATCAGTTGCTGACCGAAAATGGACTCCAGATTACGCATGCGGTAGCGGACGGTCTGCGGGTGCACATCGAGCAGTTCGCCCATGTGCGCCGCCGTACCGCGGGTGTCGAGCCAGATCCGCAGCGTATCGATCAGCCGTTCGCGCCGGGTGGTACTGATCCCGGCGATCGGTGCCAGCTCCCGCCGTGCGAGCTGATCGAGCAGCACCGGGTCGGACAGCAGCCACAGGGTGATCAGGTGGTCCTCGCAGCGGATGACCGGCGCGTCGTCGATGATCCCGGCGTCGGCCAGTTCGAGTACGCGCCGGGCCCAGCGGATCGAGTCCGCGGCCAGCGCGGTGGGGACCGTCAGCCCGATCGCCACACCGCTGGGCGGCAGCGTCCGCTCCAGCATCTTCCCGCGCGCCTCGCCGATCGGTCCCGGGACCAGGAGGTGCGGCTGCGGGTCGCTCGGATCGGCCAGCACATCGCGGTCCGCGGCCGCCTGGCTGAGACCGGCCGGGGAGCGCAGGGCGACGAGCGTGACCTCGTCGGGCAGCGCCCATCCGGTCTGCTCGCACAGCTCGGCGATCGCGCCCCGGGGGACGGGGCGCCCGGCGAGGATCAGATGCAGCAGCCGGCGGCGCATGGCCTCGCTCCGCTCGCCGGACTGCGACCGCACCTCCAGGAAGCCCTCCCTGGACAGGGATTCGAGCTCGTCCACATAGGCGAAGAGGGCGTCGGCGAAGCTCAGCATCAGGGCCGGGGAGAAGTTGTAGGTACGGCCGACCTTCTTGGCCCGCCGCAGGGCGACCCGCGCGCCCAGCCGGTAGGCACCCTGCAGCGCCTCCATCGTTCGGCCCTCGTACGCCTCGAAGCGCCCGAAGCGGCGGCACATGTCGTCACGGAGCGAGGTGGACGAGGTCGGCTCCGCGACCAGGTCGACGAACGCGGACAGGCTCTGCTCCACGCCGATGCGGATCGCCTGGCCGTTGGGACCGCTGAGCAGTCGCGCGTACTCCGGATAGGCCCGGGTGACCTCGACGCCGATCTCCATGACGAGGCTAGGCAGTTCGGGCCGCATGATCGCGGCGAACTCCTGCGGCAGCGGCCCCAGCGGGTCGCCGGTGTCCAGCGGCTGTATGAGTTTCGGCATGTCCGACCCTTTGCTCTCCTGCGCCCGGTGGGGGGTGAGGGTGGTGAGGGAAAGCGCTCTCACGAACCGATCAGGTGCGTACCGATTTCGCGATGAAGATAGACCAAGCCGCAGGTTGTGCCCACCACTTGCACACGATTGAC
>DATCWZ010000495.1:0-10734 GCA_036566065.1 Streptomyces sp.
GGGCGGTCGCCTGTGCGGCCCGCGATTTCCTGGAGCAGGACCCGGACCATCGTGCGGCCCATCTCCTCGATGGGCTGGCGCACGCTCGTCAGGGCCGGGTCCATGTGCCGGGCCACCGCCGAGTCGTCGAAGCCGACCAGGGCCACGTCGTCCGGGATGCGGCGGCCTTCCTCGCGCAGGACATGGCGGGCGCCGGCGGCCATCACGTCGGAGGCCGCGAAGACCGCGTCCACGTCGGGGCGGCGGGCCAGCAGTTCGCGCATGGCGCGGGCGCCGCCCTCCTCGGTGAAGTCGGCGGGGGCGATCAGCCGTTCGTCCGGGTCGAGTCCGGCCGCGGCGATGGCCTTGCGGTAGCCGTCGAGGCGGCGCTGGGCGCCGTAGACGTCCAGGCGCCCCGTGATGGTCGCGATGGCGCGGCGGCCCCGCTCGATCAGGTGGTCGACGGCGCTGCGGGCGCCCTCGTAGTTGTCGGAGTCGACCGAGGCCAGCGCCTCCGCTCCGCTCCTGCGGCCGCTGATCACGGACGGCATGCCGAGCTGTTCCAGCAGGTCGGGCAGCGGATCGTCCGCGTGTACGGAGACCAGCAGGACGCCGTCGACGCGGTGGGCGGTCAGGTACTGGGCGAGCCTTCGGCGTTCGTGGTCGCTGCTCGCGAGGGTGAGCAGGAGCTGCATGTCGGTGTCGGCGAGGCCGGCTCCCACTCCTCGTACGATGTCGGAGAAGTACGGCTCCGCGAAGAACCGGGTCTCGGACTCGGGTACCACCAGGGCGATGGAGTCCGTCCGGTTGCCCGCCAGCGCGCGGGCCGCCCTGTTCGGTACGTAACCGAGCTCGGCGACCGCCGTCTGAACGGCCTGCCTGGTCTGCGCGCTGACCCGGGGCGAGCCGTTGATGACGCGCGACGCCGTGCCCCGCCCGACGCCGGCCCGTGCCGCGACCTCTTCGAGCGTGGGCCGCCCGCCATTCCGTACTCGCGCTGCCGCCATGGCTGCCTCCCGTTCGCGGTCAATTTCTCACAGCCGGATGGCCAAACCAAGCCCTGTACCTGGCAGCACTGTGCCGTCCGAAAGCACTCTTGGGAGCGCTCCCAGCCAGTTTACGCAGCGAGACCGGGCGTCGGGCCCGGTCTCGCTGGTGGTGTGCGGCGCGCGCGCCGGTCAGGCGCCCGTGGCCGGGGGCAGGGCGTTGCGGCGGATCACGTCGGCGTACCAGTCGGCGCTGGTCTTGGGGATGCGGCGCTGGGTGGCGTAGTCGACGTACACGGCGCCGAAGCGCTTGGAGTAGCCGTACCCCCACTCGAAATTGTCCATCAGCGACCACAGGAAGTAGCCGCGGACGTCCGCGCCGTCGGCCATCGCCCGCTGTACGGCGCCGAGGTGCCCGTGCAGATACGCGATCCGCTCGGGGTCCTGGACCCTGCCCTCGGGCGAGACGTAGTCGTCGAAGGCGGCGCCGTTCTCGGTGATCATCAGCGGCAGGCCGGGGTGGTCCTGGGTGACGTCCATGAGCAGGGTGTACAGCCCGTTCGGGTCGATGGCCCAGTTCATCGCGGTGCGCTCCTTCCCCTCGGCGAGGTGGAAGGCGACGTGCTCGGAGCCGGGCCACGGGGAGTGGTCGCTGTTGCCGTGCCCGTCGTTGCGGGTGTCGCCCGTCCCGCTCTCCGGAGCGGAGACCAGGGTCGGCGTGTAGTAGTTGACGCCGAGGACGTCGACCGGGCGGGCGATGGCGGCCAGGTCGCCGTCCCGGACCAGCTTCGACCAGTCCACCAGGTGCGAGGTGTCGGCGATCAGGTCCTCGGGGTAATCGCCGCGCAGCATCGGGCCGGTGAACACCCGGTTGCCGACGGCGTCGATCCGGCGGGCGGCGTCCGCGTCGGCCGCGCTGCCGGTCAGCGGGCGGACCTGGTGGAGATTGAGGGTGACCGAGGTCTGCGCGGCAGCGGGGAGTTGATTGCGCAGAACCTCGATCGCCCGGCCATGGGCGAGATTGAGATGGTGGGCCGCCCGGAGCGCCGAGGCCGGCTCGGTACGGCCCGGCGCGTGCACGCCTGATCCGTAACCGAGGAAGGCCGAGCACCACGGCTCGTTGAGCGTGGTCCACATGCCGACGCGGTCGCCGAGCGCGCGGGACACGATGGCGGCGTAGTCGGCGAACCGGTCCGCGGTGGCGCGCTCGGGCCAGCCGCCCGCGTCCTCCAGCTCCTGGGGAAGGTCCCAGTGGTAGAGGGTGGCGACGGGCATGATCCCGGCGTCGAGGAGTTCGTCGACGAGCTTGCGGTAGAAGTCCAGGCCGCGCTCGACGGCGGGGCCGCGGCCGGTGGGCTGCACCCGGGACCAGGAGACGGAGAAGCGGTACGCCTTGAGACCGAGCCGCTTCATGAGCTGCACGTCGTCGCGGTAGAGGTGGTAGTGGTCGGCGGCGATGTCGCCGGTGTCGCCGTTGCGGACCTTGCCGGGGGTGTGGCTGAAGGTGTCCCAGATGGAGGGGGTGCGGCCGTCCTCGGTGGCGGCTCCTTCGACCTGGTAGGAGGCCGTGGCCGCCCCCCAGACGAAGCCGGTGGGGAAGTCCGTCGCCTCGGGCGCCTGCTTCGGGGTGATGTCGGGTCGTACTGCAGTCATTACGGGAGCGCTCCCATGGGGTGGCCGAACGCGGACGGGGAAGAGGGAGGTGTTGTACGGGGGCCGGTCAGCCCTTGACCGCGCCGGCCATGATGCCGCCGACGATCTGCTTGCCGAAGATCACGAACACGACGAGCAGCGGCAGGGTGCTGATCAGCGCCCCGGCCATCACGATGCTCTGGTCGGGCACATAGGAGGCGCTGAGCTGGCCGAGGGCCACCTGGAGCGTGGGGTTCTGCTGGTTCAGCGCGAGGTAGGGCCAGAAGAAGTCGTTCCACGCCTGTACGAAGGTGAGCATGCCCAGCACCATCATGGCCGGGCGGGCCACCGGGAGCACGATGCTCCACACGATGCGGATGTTGTTCGCCCCGTCCACCCTGCCCGCCTCGATCAGCTCGTACGGCAGGGCCTCGATCAGGTACTGGCGCATGAAGAACACGCCGAACGCGCTCACCAGGGTCGGGAAGATCACCGACTCCAACTGACCGCCCCAGCCGATGTCGGACATCATCATGAACAGCGGTACGACGCTGAGCTGCGGCGGAATCGTCAGGGTCGCGATGACCATGGTCAGCAGCGCGCTGCTGCCCTTGAACCGCATCTTGGCGAACGCGTATCCGGCCAGGGTGCAGAAGAACAGGGTCGCTGCCGTGATGCAGCCGGACACGATGAACGTATTGAGGATGGCCTTGCCGAGGTTCGCCTGCTCCCAGGACGCCTGCAGGTTGTGCAGGAGGTTGCCGCCGGGCAGGAACGGCGGGTGGCTGGACAGCACTTCCGCCTGGGTGCGGGAGGCGGCGACGAACGTCCAGTACAGCGGGAAGACCGAGCCGATGCTCACGACGGCCAGGGCGAGGTAGGCGAACGGGCCGCCGTGCTGCTGGCGCCCGGCGCCGGGCTTGAACAGGCTGCGCCGGGAGGCGTCACGGCGGGCGGTCCTTGCGACGCGGTGGTCCGGGACGCCGGTGGTGGTGGGGCGGGTCATGGTCATGGGTATCGCTCCTCAGGCCCCGGTCTTGCGCATGACGCGGCGGACGAGCCAGTTGACCGCGACGATCAGCAGCAGCAGGGCGAGCATGGCCCAGGCCACCGCGGCGGCCGTACCGAGATGGCCCAGGTGCCAGCCGTAGTCGTAGAGATAGATGCTGAGCGTCTGGTACTGGTGATCGGTTCCGCCCTGCACCCCGAGGGTGCCGCCCTCCAGCAGCAGCGGCTCACCGAACAACTGCATGGAGCCGATGGTCGAGATGACGATCGTGAAGAGGATCGTCGGCCGCAGCGAGGGGATAGTCACGTTGCGGAACTGCTGCCAGCGCGAGGCGCCGTCCAGCGAGGCCGACTCGTACAGATCGACCGGCACGGCCTGCATCGCGGCGAGGTAGATGAGGGTGTTGTAGCCCGTCCAGCGCCAGATGACGATGATCGAGATGGCGATCTTGGATGTCCAGTGCCCGTTGGTCCAGTCGGTGTCCCCGAAGCCGACGAAGTCCAGCACCCAGTTCAGCAGGCCGCCGTCGGCCCGGAAGACCAGGGCGAAGACGAGTGCGGCGGCGGCCACCGAGGTGGCGTACGGCGTGAGGATCACGGTCCGCCAGAACGTACTGGCGCGCAGCCGGTAGTTCAGCAGGTGGGCGAGGCCCAGCGCGACCATGAGCTGGGGGATCGTCGAGATGGCGCCGATGATGAAGGTGTTGCTGACCGCCGACCAGAAGTCGGGGTCCACCAGGATGCGGCTGAAGTTGTCCAGGCCGACCCATTCCATCCGGTCGAGACCGGTCATCTCCACGCGGTGCAGGGCTATCCAGCCGGTGTAGACGAGCGGGTAGAGCCCGAAGGCGCCGAAGACGAGGAAGAAGGGGGCGATGTACGCGTACGGCGACGCCTTGTCGTCGAAGCGCCACAGCCGGCTGCGCCACGCCTGACGGCCTGGAGACATGCTCCTGGGAGCCCGGCGGCTCGGGCGCGGGCCGCCGGCCCCCCTCGCGGGGGTCGTGATTGCCACAGGTGGGTCCTTCCCTGGGTGGGCCGACACCGCGGGGCGGGCCGGAATCCGTTGTACGGAGCCGGTACGGGACCGGCGCCGGTGCGGGCGGGCACCGGAGCCGGTGGCTCCGCCCGCCCGCACCGGCGGGACGGTCAGCCGATCACCCGGTCGATCTCCTTGGTGGCGTCCTCCCAGGCCTTCGCCTGGCTGGTGCCGCGCTTCTCCATGTTGTTGATCTGCCGCGAGATCGAGTCCTTGATGACGGCGTCCTTCGGGCCGATCACGGCCGCGGGGATGACGGTGGACTCCTCGGCGTAGATCTCACCGATCGGCGCGTTGTTGAAGTACTCAAGCTTGGCGTTCTTCACGTCGGGCAGGGCGTACGCGCCCTTGTTCGACGGGAAGTTACCGGCGGCCTTGAACACGGCGGTCTGCTGCTCCGGCGCGGTCAGCCACTTGACCAGCTCACCGGCCTCCTTGACGTGCTTGCCGGACTTGGGCACGGCCAGGAACGATCCGCCCCAGTTGGCCGCGGTCTTGCCCGGAGCGCGGGCGATGTCCCACTTGCCCTTGTAGTCGGGCCCCGAGTTCACGGAGATCTGGGCGGCCATCCAGGCGGGGCACGCGACGGTGGCGTACTTGCCCTTGGCGAGCCCGGCCTTCCACGCGTCCTCGAACTGCGCGTCGCCCGGGGAGAGCTTCTTCTTCGCCACCTCGGCGGCAAGGTCCCAGCCGGTCTTGACGCCGGCGCTCTCCTTGTAGATGAGCTTGCCGCTCTTGCTGTAGTACTGCTCGGAGTTCGAGCTCACCACGCCGTTGTACATCGCGCTGGCGGAGTCCATGAAGTAGGTCCCGGCCGGTGCCTTCTTCTTGTACTGCTCCCCCAGGCTGATGTAGGACTCCCAGCCGCCGGCGAGTGCCTCGGACACCTTGTCCCGGTCGGACGGCAGCCCCGCCTGCTCGAACAGGTCGCGGCGGTAGCAGATCGACATCGGGCCGATGTCGGTGCCCGCGCCGATCACCTTGCCCTCGTCGGTGGTGGCCTGGAGGGACTTCCAGTTGACCCACTGCCCCGTGTCGATGACCTTGCTGAGGTCCACGAAGGAGTCCGCCTTGGTGTCGACGATCTCCTTGATACGGCCGACCTCGATGCCGTGCACATCGGCCAGCCCGCTGCCCGTGTTGAGCTGCTGGAGGAACTTGGGGTAGTAGTCCGGCTCGTTGGCCGTGATGTCTTCCTTGACCGTGATGTTCGGGTGGAGCTCGTGGTACTTGTCGAACAGCTTGGCTTCCTTGTAGCCGAACTGCCCGAAGTCGGCCACGGTCAGGGTGATGTTGCCGTTCGCGTCGGTGCTCTTGTCACCGTCCGACCCCGAGTCGCTGCAACTGGTCAGGGTCAAGATCATGGCGGCGGTGGTCAGGCCCGTGGTGGCCACGACGGCGACTTTGCGGCGTCGGCCGGCGACGGTGCTGGTGATGCGCATTCCACTACTCCTTGTTCCAGGGCGGGACTGGCGTGCTGCTAACTGCTCGGCATACGCGCTGGTGGGGCGGGTGCCGTCTCGTACGGGAAATGCTTGGGCAGGGCCGCCCCGTACGAGAAAGGAACCCCGTGCGATGTGGGAGCGCTCCCATGCGCCGATGCCGGAACTTTCCTGCCTGAAGGGGGTGGGTGTCAAGAGTTGAAGGCGGTTCCGTTGCGCGAGCGTGTCCTGCAAGTCATGCGACCGTGTCCGGCCGGGGGCTTGCGCGAATCGGGCTGAGCTGCTTCCTTGGGCGCGCGATTGATGGTTCTCGCAGTTCAGCGGGGTGATGGCTGGAGCGCCGGTCGTACGGTGCCGATGCGGCAACGCTCCGTACGTCTGGGCCCGCGGTCACCGCGGTGGACTCGGCCGGTCACGGGGCGTTCCGCCGGAAGATGAACGGGGCGTGGCGCGTCAGGGGGACGCAGAAGGGCCAAAGGCCCCTTCCGCGTTCTTTCCCCGAACTGAGGTCGGGCGCGGAAGGGGCCGGAATGAGCGGCAGGGCCCGGGCCAAAGGGGTGGCACCCCGGCCGGTTGTGGGGGTTGTGGGGCCGGCCGGGATGCGCGCGGGGGGTGGCGGTCTCCGGACCGCTCCCGGGAGTGGGGCCCCGTGGAGCGGGGGTGGGGGTTGAGCCGCTCCGGGGTGGGGGTCCCGGAGCAGGTGGGGGGTTCGAGGCGGCTCCGGGAGTGGGGCCCGGAGCCGCCGTGGGGGGTTGAGACCGCTCCGGGGGTGGGGGGTCCCGGAGCGGGGACTCTGGGCCGATCCGGGGTTACTTGAGGGCGCCGAAGGCCTTTGTGAAGGCCAGCGGCTCCTGGAGGATCGAGCTGCACGTTGCGTCCGCGGTCGCCTTCGCGCCCCCGGCGCACTGCTTGTCCCGCGTGCCGGACCACATCGCCAGCCGGCCGATCCCCTTCTCCTGGGCGAACTTCACCAACTGCGTGGCGTCGTCGACCTTGAAGACCTCGGTGGAGACGTCATTGACGCCGATCATCGGGGTGACCGCGACCGCCTTCCAGGCCGCCGCGTCGGACAGCCCGAGCACGCCCTTGATCTGGGCCTGCGTGGCCGTGGCAGCCTGCGTGGCGTACGTACCCATGTCGCCGCTGTACGAGGCGCCGTAGTCCATCGCCATGACGTTGACCGCGTTCACGTGGACGCCGTTCGTCTTGGCGTTGGCGATCAGGTCGATGCCCGGCTGGGTCAGCCCCTCGGGCATGACCGGCAGGGTGAAGGAGACATCGAGGCCGGGGTGCGACTTCTGGAGCGCCGCGATGGCCTGGGCGCGCCGGGTGTTGGCCGCCGCGTTGGGCAGCGCGCTGCCCTCGATGTCGAAGTCGACCTTGGTCAGCTTGTACGTGTCGATGACCTGGCCGTACGCGCTCGCGAGCTGCGACTCCGAGGTGCAGCTCAGCGCCAGCTCCGCACCTGACGCGCCACCGAAGGAGACCCGGACGTCGCCGCCCTTGGCGCGCAGCGCCCCGATCTGCGAGGCCACCTTGTCGTCGTTGAGCCCGGACACTCCGCCCCACTTGGGGGTGCAGTTGCCGCCCGCCGTGATGAAGGCCAGGTTGAACTCCTTCACCCCGGTCTTCGCCGTCGTGTCCAGCAGGTCGTAGGCGGGGAACAGCGAGGTGTCGATGTACGGGGCGAAGCCCGCGCCGGTGGCCGTACCGCCCTCGCCGCTGCCGGACGTCTTGGTCGGCGTGGGGGTCGGCGTAGGCGTCGGGGTGGTCGTGGTGTGCGACGGGGTGGGGGTGGGCGTCGGCTTGGGGGTCGCGGTCTCGGTCGGCCGGCCGGAGGGCTCCGGGGTGGCGCCGGTGTCGGCGGAGCACTTCGCCTTGTTGATGAGGCAGCCGGTCGGGTCGCCGGCGGTGCCCGAGGCCGAGGTGACGAAGCCGACGGTGACGGACTTGCCGGGGGCCAGGTCCTTGTTCCAGCTCGCGGCCTTCACCGTGACGTGGTTGCCGCTGACGGTGTGCTGGCCGTTCCAGAGCGAGGAGATCTTCGTACCTGCGGGGAGGTCGAATTCGAGCGTCCAGCCCGACTGCGCCTTGTCGGTCTCGTTCGTGACGACGTACTGGCCGGTGTAGCCGCTGGTCCAGTTGCTGGTCTTGGTGTACGTGGCGCCGACCGCGGCCGCCTGCGCGGTGCCGGTGAGTGCGAAGACCGTGCCACCGATCGCCGCCGCGGCGACGACCGCGCCGACCGCTTTGGTCCGGGTGCTCGCCGTGCGGCGGTGCGTGCTGGTGCCCATCGCGTTCCTGCCTCTGTCCTACGGGTGGGGGTGATTGCGTGAGTACGCTAGCCCCAGGAAATCCGGCAATTGGCGTGTTCCGGGCCCGAGTTGAGGTTCTTAGGGTTGGCTTAAGGAGCGCATCGGAGCCGGTTAAAGGTTCGGTGCCGCGCGGGGGATTTCCAGAACTCTGCGTTCCGACCCCTCACCGTGCGTCACGCGTTTGTACGGCGCTGACGCTTCCCGGTCCGCTTGCCCACCCGGTGCCCCCGCCCGCCCCGCTCGGACCGGCCGCCGTCGAGGCAGATCCAGATCCGCACCTCCGTACCTCCGAGCACCGATCTGCCGATCCGCACATCGCCGCCGGTGGACTCGGCGACCCTGCGCACGATGTCGAGACCGAGCCCGGTGGAGCCCACCGCGCCCTTGTCGTGGCCGCTCCCGCTGGAGCCCCTGGCCAGTGCCGCCTTCGGGTCGGCTATCCCGGCGCCCGCGTCGGACACCAGCACGATCACCGCGTCGCCGGTGTGGTGCACATCGACGGCGAACGCGGTGCCCTCGGGGGTGTGCCGGAAGACGTTGCCGAGCAACGCGTCGAGCGCGGCGGCCAGTTCGGGCCTGGCGACCGGGATACGCACCGTGCGGTCCACTCCCGCCAGGCGTACCGTGCGCCCCTCGTCCTCGGCCAGCGCGGACCAGAAGCCCATGCGTTCCCGGATCACCTCGGACGCGTCGCAGCCGGCGCCGGGGCCGCCTTGCAGGCCCTGGGTCTGCGGGCGCTGCTCGCGGGCGGTACGGATGATGGTGTCGACCTCGCGTTCGAGCTGCTCGACCGCCGACCGCGTCTGCTCCGCGGCCTGGCTCCCGCCCAGCGAGGCCGCGTTGAGCCGGAGCACGGTCAGCGGGGTGCGCAGCCGGTGCGAGAGGTCGGCGGCCAGTTCGCGTTCGTTGGCGAGCAGTTGGACCACCTGGTCGGCCATCGAGTTGAACGCGACGGCGGCGGAGCGCAGTTCGGTCGGGCCCTCCTCCAAGACCCTGGTCCCGAGCCTGCCCTCCCCCAGGTCGTGTGCCGCCCCCGCGAGCCGCTGGGCGGGTTCCACCATCCGTACGCCGAGCCGGTCGGCGACCGCGACCGAGCCGACGATCAGCGCGATGCCGACGCCCGACAGCATCAGCCAGGCGGTGGCCACCCCGTTGGTGACCTCGCCCTCGGGCACGAACACCTCGACGACGGCGATGCCGCCCGAGCCCAGCGCGGTGGGCTGGAGCAGCGCGTAGCCGCCCGTCACCTCGGTGATGGAGGCGCGCCCCGAACTGCGTACGGTCTCCAGGACCTTGACGCCGGCCCGCCGCTTGCCGATCTCCAGGCCCTGCCCGTCCGGCTCCTCCACGGCCGGGACATGGACGGCGAGGCGGTTCTCGGCGCCGGGCCTGGTGGACAGGAGGGCCCGGGTCAACTGCTCGCGGTCGGCGGTGATGGAGAGGGTCGGGCCGATGGTGGCGGCCTGCCGTTCGGCGTCGGAGAACGCCCGGTCGCGGGCCATCTCCTTGATGACGAGTCCGAGCGGGACCGCGAAAGCGATGACGACCATGGCCGTGACCGCGAGACAGACCTTGACCAGGGCCCACCTCATACCGGGCGCTCCGGTGCGGGGTGGGCTCCGGCGGGCGGTTCGAGCTTGACGCCGACCCCGCGCAGGGTGTGCAGATAGCGCGGCCGGGCCGCCGTCTCGCCCAGCTTGCGGCGGAGCCAGGACAGGTGGACGTCGATGGTCTGGTCATCGCCGTACGACTGCTGCCAGACCTCGGCCAGCAGTTCCTTGCGCGCGACGACCACGCCGGGGCGCCCGGCGAGGAAGGCCAGCAGGTCGAACTCTCGGCGGGTCAGGTCCAGTGTCCTGCCGTCGAGTTCGGCCTGACGGCGCAGCGGGTCGATGGACAGCCCGCCGACCCGCAGGAGGGTCGGGGCCGCCGCCTCGCCGCCGGCGCGGGAGCGCCGCAGGACGGCGGCCATCCGGGCCGACAGGTGCTCCACCGAGAACGGTTTGGTGAGGTAGTCGTCGGCGCCGTCGTTGAGCAGTCGTACGATCTCGGTCTCGTCGTCCCGTGCCGTGGCGATGATCACGGGTACGTCGGTGATCGACCGGAGCATCTTCAGCGCCTCACCTCCGTCGAGGTCGGGCAGCCCGAGGTCGAGGATGACCACGTCGAACCGGAAGTGGGCCACTTCGCGCAGCGCTTCGAGCGCGGTGCCGACACTCCGTACGGTGTGGGATGCCTCGGTCAGGTGCCGGATGAGGGCGGAACGTACGAACTGGTCGTCCTCGACCACGAGCACACTTGGCATGGGCGGCACCGTACGCCATGCGGCCGTG
>DATCWZ010000223.1:0-3977 GCA_036566065.1 Streptomyces sp.
ACCGGTTACTGCTCGCCACGCAGGACCCCGAGGCGCTGCGCGGGCTCGCCGAGGGGGTCCTGGCGCCGTTGCGGGCGCACGACGCCAGGCGGGGCGGCGAGCTGGAGATGACGCTGCGTGCCTTCCTGGACCACGACGGGCAGTGGACGGCCACCGCGACCGCGTTGCACCTCCACGTCAACACGCTGCGGAACCGGCTTGCCAAGATCGCCGACTTGACCGGCAGGGACGTGGGCCGTACCGAGGGCCGCGTAGACCTGTTCCTCGCCCTGGAGGCGTCCGCGATGAGGTGACCTGCCGCGGCGTCACGACGGCGGCGGTATCGCCCGGCCGCTCACAGCGCGTCGGCCTGCCGCCACCGGCGTGCGTTGTCCAGTGTCGCGAACGGCGTCAGCATCATGTGGTCGAACTCCACCGGCGCCTCGCCCTGGGCCAGGCGGCGTGGCAGGTCGGGGTTGGCCAGTGCGCCCCGTGCGATGGACACGAAGTCCGCGTGCCCGTCGGTCAGCACCCGCGCGGCCTGCGCGGTGTCGTGCATTCCCCCGTTGGCGATGACCGGAAGCCCGGTCACCCGCCGGGCCAGGGCGGTGATCGTGGCCCCGCCGTCCAGGCGGGCGGTGTCGATCCAGTCGCGGCCTTCGCTGGCGACGTGTATGTAGGACGCGCCCGCTTCGGCCAGCGCCGCGAAGATGACCTCGGCGTCGGCGGCGCCTCCGGGCCACCGGTAGGTGAAGTCGTTCACCTTCGTCTGGGACAGCCGGACCCCGACGCACCAGTGCGGCCCCACCGCGTCGCGGATGGCGGCGACCACGTCGGCGGTCAGCCGCACCCGGTTGGCGACGGGCCCGCCGTAGCGGTCCGTCCGCCGGTTGGTGTAGTCAGTGAGGAACTGGTCGAGCAGGTAGCCGTTGGCGGCGTGTACCTCCACCCCGTCGAAGCCGGCCTCGCGGGCCCGCACCGCCGAGGTGGCGAAACCACGCACCGTCGTTTCGACGTCGGCCGTGTCCATCGCCTTGGGCTCCGGCCACGGCCCGTGGCCGCCGTACTCCGGCAGTTTGGCCGCGAGCGGTCGCACCGCGGACGGGCCCGCGGTGTCGTCGCGGTGCCGGTTGCCCTGGGACAGCGCCCCGGCGTGCATGAGCTGCAGCACGATGGGCGCCCCGCAGGCGTGCACCCGGTCAGTGATCTCCCGCCAGGCCGCCATGTGCCGGTCCGAGACGATTCCCGGCTGGTTCAGGTATCCCTGGCTGTAGACGGTGTCGGTGTAGGTCCCCTCTGTGATCACCAGGCCGAACCCGCCGCGTGCGAAGTCCTCGTAGTAACCGGCCATCTCCTGGGTGGGTGTGCCGTCCGCGGTGGCCGAGACCCGGGTCATCGGCGACACCACGAGACGGTTCTCCGTCTTCAGGTCCGCGATCCGCCCGGCCTCCAGCGCCGGGTGTTCCTGGGTGATGCTCATCGCTCGCTCCTGGTCATGGCGTCTCGTTCGTGCCTCGTCATGGCGTCGGTCACAGCAGCTCGATCGCCAGCGCGGTCGGGCCGTTCCGGTTGATGTCCACCAGGTCCTGCGGACAGGCGGAGAGCGCCACCACGCAGTCCATGGCCGCCTCGAACGTGATCGCGTCTCCGGCTCGGGTCTCCGCCGGCAGCCAGTCCAGCCGCCCAGAATCGGTCACTGGAACGTGCATGAACACGTTGACCGGCTGCGGCGTCACCTCGATGGACAGGCCCAGCCCGGCCAGTGCCTGGTCCAGGTTGACCGCGCACGAGGCGTGGCCGGGCGCGCCGAGAGCGGCGTAGCGGGCCGGGTCACAAGCGGCGATCAGCAGGTCGTGCCGACCAGGCGACGTGTCTTCGACCAGGGTGAGGATCGGACGGCGGCGATTGGTGACGAACTGTCCGCCGATTTCCGGGAACAGCCGACTGGTGACGCTCCGGGTATGCGACGCACTGAGATGTTCCCGCACGTCCTCCGCGGCGAAGGCGAACAGGTCGCCCACCTGCCCGCCTTCAACATCGATCACCCGCACCCCTCGTCCGGCCGTCACCCGGACCGCCCGCCCTTCGCGGGCCGGCACGATGATCTTTTCTGTCTTCGGCTCCATGGCCTCAAGCACAGCATCACGCCGTCCGACTGAGCTATGGGCATTAATACAGTGTTATCCGCTATTGCTGGATCAATGACCAATCTGGAGAAGGAACACCGTCGAACCGTACGCCTGTACCGTCTGGCCCTCGGACGTGGCACGGAGGAGTAGCTTGAAGTTGTGCACACCGGGCGTCACAGTGCATATGCCCATCGTCACAAGGGGTCGTGGCCCGTCCCCCTGCGAGTAGCCCGACTCCATGGCCATGCCCCAGGAGAGCGCGCTGTTCGCCTCTACCTGATGCAGTTGCACGTCGTCGACAGACAGGACCATCTGTATCCCGCCGCTGGGGGTCGTGCTGGCGTTGCAGTGGCCTATCACCAGCATCGAGGCCGCACTTTCGAACGTGACGTCGCGGGCGACCGTCGGTTCGTAGGTGCTGCTGGACGTGTTGTGTATCCACGCGTCAGGGTTTCCATGGAGCATCTGGACGCCCAGGGCCGGGCTACTGATCGGTCCCCGCACGGTGAGCGGACCGGTGATCGTCCCGCCCCCGGTGTCGAGTTTGGCGGCGTCGAGCCGCCGCGTCTCGGCGGACAGTTTGTTCCAGTCATCGGACCTGATGGGGTCACCGGGATGCTTGTTCCCGATGTTCTCGTCGAGTGCCATACTCGGCCTCCTTCTCGGCTCGCGCCGCCGGCGCGGAGATCGCGGAGATCAATGTCATACGAAGGTGTTCCGGTCGAAGACCGACTCGTCGAACTTCCCGTCGAGGTCGGAGACGGCCACCCAGAACCACATGGCGAAGGCGGCGACGGACCCGCCGTCCGCGGCTTCGTAGCCGTTGACCCTGAGTCGGCAGCGCACCCGGTCGACCACCCGGTTCGCGATGGTCAGCACCGACTCCACCCCGGCGCGCGCCAGCGGCTCCCAGACGAGGTCCCGGTTCTCGATCGAGATCGTCCCGGCGAGATCCAGGGGCCGGGTGCCCAGCACCATCGCGGAATCCGCCGGTAGGCCCATGTCGTCACGGTCGGACGGGAAGAGCGGATACGGCAGATCCAGGGTGAGAACGAGCACCGGGGAGTCGGCCGGCACCGCGGGCGGGGTCCCGTCCAGGCGTACGGCGACTCCGCCGAGAAAGTCATCCAGCCTGACGCCACCGCCGTTGCCCAGGGCGGTGCCGCGGGCGCGCAGCAGTACGCCGTCCACGTGCGGCAGGGGCGGGGGCACGATGGTCGCGGTGGTCTCGGCGAGCGGGATGAACAGTCTCCGGCAGTCGGCCACCAGGCTCCAGCCCGCGTCGGCGAGGTCGAGCAGCGCGATGAGCGCGGTGCGGTGCTCGATCCCTTCCGGCGGCCGGAACGCCGGGCCGTCCGCGTCGCTGGGCCATTCGACGTCACCGGCGAGATCCGCGTCGAAGTCGGTGCCGGACAGGGCCGTCCTGGCGGGGATCAGCCAGTGATCGCCGTTCCGGTAGCGGCCGTCGGAGTCGAACTGGACCTGTACCCCGTCCTCAAGGTCCACCCAGCCGCCGGTGATCGGGGCCGCCGCGGAACAGTCCCAGCGCCGTACCAGCTTGGGATCGGTCAGCCCCGTCAGCCCCGCGGGTGGCGGATCGTCGGTCCAAGCCACCGTCAGAGCGTCCGCACCGATCTCCGTGAGGTGGCCGAGGGCGCCGCACTCGCCGCGCCGCGCGCCGTCCAGGTCGATCACCTCCACCAGGTCGCCCTTCGCGAAGCCGGACGGCGCCGGGCCGGACGTATCGAGGGTGAGGACGTCGCCGTCGACGGCGGCGAGCCGCGCCGCCACCGCGCCGTTGTCCCGGGACCACACGTACGCGGGGCCGGTGGGCTCGTCGCGGACCTCCACCCGGTAGAGCTGGTTCTC
>DATCWZ010000387.1:0-6767 GCA_036566065.1 Streptomyces sp.
CGGTGCGTGGCTGCTCATTACCGACAAATGCCATGTTTTAAAAACTACCAGGCTCGCACGTTGTGCTGGTGCGAGTGTGAAGCCGGTCGCCGTTCCCCCGGGCGGTGAGGATGCCGGTCCCCGCAGCCTCGCTCTCCCGCGTACCCGACCAGGTGTTGCGGCGGGCGGGTCGCAGCCAGGTTGCAGTCCGGATCGGTTCGGCGCTGCCCAGCCGAGGAGCCCGAGGGCTGTCAGGGCGCTCACCCACCCAGGCATCGGGGTCAAGACCCTTACTAACTTGCCCCCGTTGGTTGACTGGCTCTCCTGTCATTCAGGCGGGTTGCGGGGTTGGCCGCCTGGCGCCCCCCCGTCGGGTGCGGTAGCCGCCGGCCAGTCGGACCAGCAGCGCGCCGACGACTTGCACGGACAGGCCACCGCGAGCCCGGGCACGAGCATGAAGACGAACGTCAGCCCCCGAACCGGCACGCCCCGGGCCGCGGCGACGTCCGGGTCGGCGCTGGCGAAGGTCAGCGGACGCCACATCACCACCGGGGCGGCGAGGACCACCGCCGAGGTGCCCAGCAGCCAGGCCATCTGCGGGGTGTCCACGGTGACGATCTGCCCGGTCAGCAGGCCGAACTTGTTCGCCGCGCGGCCGTTGCAGAGGGCGAGGAAGAGCACGCCGAGTCCCAGGCCGAACGGCATGAGGATCCCGATGGCGGAGTTGCGGTCCCGCGCCCTCGCCCCCAGGACCCCGATCGCGCCCGCCGCCAGCGGTGAGCCCACGATCGAGCCCGCCACGATGTTCGTCTCCAGCAGCAGGGCCGCTGAGGCGCCGGGCACCGGGTGCGGTGGGCGTCAATGGTAGGCGTGCACCACCGCGTGGCCCTTGCCGCGGCCGATCATCCACTTGTTGAGCGGGGTGGTGATCAGGAAAGCGACGGCGAAGCCGCCCAGCAGCGACGACCAGAACAGCCCGTCCCCGAGGTGGGCGTCCATCGCGCCGGGCACCAGGGCGATGATGCCGTTGTCGACCAGTTCCATCACCGCGATGGAAACGGTGTCGGCGGCCAGCGCAACCTTGATCGCGGTCTTGAAGCTCAGGCCGGCCCGGCGAACGGCGAACAGCGTGAACGAGTAGCCGAAGACGAAAGCCAGCATGATCGCCAGGACCATCGTGGGCACGTTGCCCCACAGCAGAGCGGTGCCGATCACCATGCCGAGGATCTCGCCGATGGCGCACCCGGTCAGGCAGTGCAGTGTCGCCTTGGCCGCCGTACTCCAGGACGCGCCACCGTGCTCAGCCCCGTAAGCGCCGTGGTCCTGGTCACCGACGCCCTGGCCGAGGTGTGCGGCGTGCTCGTGCGCGGTGATGTCATGAGCGGAGTGGTCCATGGCCTGTCCTCTCCATTCCCTCCAGTGTGACACCCGTTCCCGGGCTCACAGCCACGAACCAACGTACCCCCTAGGGGTATTCCCTGAACGCGTGCCGGTGATCGAACACTGCGCCCTTCCCGCGCCCGCCCGGGGCCATACGGCATCCAGCGCGTGGTGTGTGGACGGCGACCGCGAAGCAGCAACGGAACGGTGCGTCGGTATTTGCGGGCAGCCCTCAGGTCCGGCGCAGGATGGCCCACTGAAGCGCGAAGACGGATGCGTTTGAGGGCGAGGCCCGGCCATACAGCGACGGGTGGGCGTCGAGCGCCTCGTGGAGGGCCAGTCGCGCTGGCCGCGCGGCCAGCGCGGCGTGTGCGTCAGTCTTTGGGCCAGGCGAGTTTGATCAGCAGGTTCTTGGCCTCCTAAGCGACCTTGGCGTCGGCGACCACGTCGTAACGGGTGGCCACGATCTGGCTGCGGGAGGAGAAGTCGCGATGGCCGCCGCTGAGAGCAGGACCGGCGAAACCGAAGACCGCACCGAAAACGGCCCCGTAGGCCGGACCGCTCAGCATCAGGACCAGGACATGATGGTTGCCTGTGGCGAACACCGACAGCAGCAGCCCGAACCAGGCGCCGGTGCCGGCCCCAACCAGGGCGGCCCGGCCGCGCGTGAGGCGGCCGAGGACGGTTTCGACCATGCGCAGGTCCGAACCGATGATCGCGGTGTGTTCCACCGGGAATCTGCTGTCGGACAGAAGATCGACCGCGCGCCGGGCGCCGGTGTGGGCCGGGTACGAGCCGACGACCGGACGGTCGACCTCTGCGGTAGGCGGGTGCTGGATCACCGAAGGACTCCGTTCGTCATCAAGCAGCCTGCGCCTGGGCCGCCTCCCCTGCAACGCACACCGCGGCGGGTGAGAGGCGCGTGGGACAGAAGAGCAGGGCGGCGTCGAGGACGGCCGCCAAAGCGGGCCTCAAGCGGGCGGCTGGTCGCCGAGAATGGAACTGGGCCCGGGCGGTACGGGTCGGCTTCGTTGAGCCTGCTCCTCGGGCGCGGACCGGCACAGGGTCCGACCGGCCCCGGGTGTGGACCGCTGGTCCCTACCCCCGCTGGGTATCACGGGTCAAGGATGGTCCCAGACCGAGCGTGCGGTCCGAAGCAGGGGGCCGGGTACGCCAGGGCCGAGGTTGCGACCCAGACCACCGAGCCGGAGCCTTGAAGGTGTCCGCCGACATGGCATGCATGGCCCGGCTGATTCCTCACCCCCGTCGAGAGGAGGCGGGCCGCTATGAGCAACATCGCTCACCGCATCGCCGCCCTGTTCCGGATCAAGGCGAACAAGGCGCTGGACAAGGCCGAGGACCCGCGCGAGGTATTGGACTACTCCTATACCCAGCAGCAGGAGATGCTGCAGAAGGTGCGACGCGGCGTGGCCGATGTGGCGACCAGCCGCAAACGCCTCGAGTTGCAGATCAACCAGTTGCAGCAGTCCGGCGGCAAGCTGGAGGGCCAGGCGCAGCAGGCGCTGGCTGTCGGGCGTGAAGATCTGGCCCGTGAGGCGCTGACCCGCCGTACGGCTGTGGCCTCGCAGATCACCGATCTACAGGGCCAGCAGGCGTCGCTGCAAGACCAGGAGGAGAAACTCACCCTCGCCGCTCAGCGCCTTCAGGCCAAGGTCGACGCGTTCCGCACCCGCAAGGAGACCATCAAGGCCACCTACACCGCGGCCGAGGCCCAGACCCGCATCACTGAGGCCGTCACCGGCATCGGCGAGGAAATGGGTGACGTCGGCCTGGCCATGCAGCGCGCCCAGGACAAATCCGAGCAGCTGCAGGCCCGCGCCGGTGCACTGGATGAACTGCTCGCCTCCGGCGCGCTGGAGGACGCCACCCAGCCAGCCGGGCGCGACGACATCCAGGCCGAGCTTGAGCGTGTCACCGCCGGAAGCGACGTGGACAAGGAACTGGCCCGGATGAAGGCCCAGCTCCCGGCCTCTGCCACCCCTGCGGCGGTGGAGGGACCAGAGGCCAGCAAGAGCCCGCCGGACCAGGAGGCGACATCATGATCATGCGGATTCTCGGCGAGGGCCAGTACGAGATCGCCGAAGAGCACCTGAGCCGGCTCAATGAGCTGGACTCCGCCCTGCAGTCGGCTGCCGACGCGAGCGACGAGAAGGGGTTCGCCTCCGCGCTGTCGGCCCTGCTGGACGCGGTACGCAGCCTCGGCACCCCGCTGCCGGACGAGACGATCACACCATCGGACCTGGTGCTGCCCGATGCGGACACCAGCCTCACACAGGTGCGCGAACTGCTCTCCGACGAGGGCCTGATCCCGGGGTGATGACGATGCGCAGCCGTTCCGAGCCCGACCGGCAGCTGACCGCCCGCATGGCGGTCACGATGTTCCTGCTCGGGCTGGTGTACGTGGCGTTCTGATCGTGCTGCTCATGTCCGTCGTCGTCGTGGTCGTCATCGCCGCCGGCCTGCTGGTCGCGCAGTTCTGGTTCTCCGACCTCATCGCCCTGTACGCCATGCACGGCCGCCTCGTCAGCCGCGAGGAACAGCCCGAACTGCACGGAGTCATCGACCGGCTGTGCGCCACCGCCGATATGCCCAGACCCCGGGTAGCCATCTCGGAGATGGATTTGCCCAACGCGTTCGCCACCGGGCTCCAGCGCCGCCTGACGACCGAGGAACCCGAAGGCGTCCTCGCGCACGAGCCCTCCCATGTCGCACACCGCGATGTCGCGGTGGTCACCATCGCCTCGTTCCTGGGCGTGATCGCCGGACTCATCGTCCGCTTCGCCTTCTACTCCCAGCCGTTCGGCGGACGCAACCGCGATCAGAACTCGCTCTGCTCGCGATCGTCATGGCGGGTCTACGCGATCAGCTCCCTGCTGATCCGGGCGCTGTCGCGCTACCGCGAACTGGCCGCCGACCGCGCCGCGGCCACGCTCACCGGGAAGCCCTCCGTACTGGCGTCGCCGCTGACCAAGGTCAGCGGCGACATCGCCCGCATTCCCACCCAGGACCTGCGTACCGCGCAGGCGTTCAACGCGTTCTTCTTCACCCCCGCCCTTGGGCCCGGTACGGCGGTGGCCAACATGTTCTCCACCCACCCCAGCCTAGAGCGCCGTCTGGAGGCGCTCGCGGAGATCTCCGTCGAGTTGGGTGAGGCGGCATGACCACCCGCTACCGCCCCGGCCGCCCGCCCCGGCGCATTCCGCCTGGGCCGGGCCCGGACCGAAGGAGCTGACCCTCGTGGGTTTCCTGGATGTCCTGTTCGGCCGGAGCAAACCGGGTCAGGCCCGACCTGGACCAGCTCTTCGGCCTGCCCTCGGTGGCGATCACCCTCCAGGCAGCCATCGGCTTCACCCCGACCGGAGCGGGCTCGGTGTACTCCGCCGCCATCAAGGGCGGGACATTCGCCCAAGTCCAGCACGACGTACGGGCCCTGCTGGACGCTGACTCCCAACGGGGCGGTACGCCAGCGGAGTTCAGCCGTGACGCCTACGGCTACTCATGGTCCTTTCTTCTCCGGCCGAGTGAACGAGGAACCCGCCGCAGTGGATCTCCTGGGTGGTTACGACGGGCCTGAGCCGTTCGCTGACGAGCACCAGGCGGAGTACCTGGCCCTCTGCGAGATCTGCAACCGTCTTGCGCGCAGCAAGCTGCACGGAATGAACATGGAGTCCGCACGGCCAGGGCTGTTGAAGAATCTCCGTGACGACCCCAACTGGGCCATTCAAGGCTTCCGAGGTACCGGTGCCTACGACGTCACAGCCGCCTTCGAAGAGCAGGACTTGTTCCACTTCCTTACCGGGGACGAACGAGGAGACAGTCAGATCCTGTATACGGGCACCGCCAGCCCGCAGGTAGCCAGCCGTTGGAAGGCGTTCCGGAAGGAGGCTCGGCAGAGCCTGGCCGGCAACCACGAGTGGGATTCGCTGGTGGCCGGTTGGCTCGACGAAGTGGGCCCGAAGGTTGGTGAGGGAGACGTCGGACTGCACGTCTACAACCCCTGTGACCTCCTGCAAACAATCACCCATGGGTGGCCAGACAGCCTGGAGAATCTCCTGCCCATGGTCATGGGCGAAGCCGTACCCCGCCACGGCCTACGCCACTCGGTACGTGGCGTCCTGTGTTGGAACGGCCGAGGCATGTCGTTGCCCGATGCGGTACGGCTCGTGTACCGCGATTCGCTGTTCCTGATGAGCAACATGTACGCGGGGGCCGTGCGGGAACGTGACCGAGAGCTCTTGGATCTCCTGGGGCTGCACTACGTGCTCCTGGAGAAGATCGGACCCGTGGGGTCCGAGGCGATGGTGGCTGAAGAGCACCGCATCTGGATACATCAAGATCAGGGTGCTCGCGTCTACTCCTCGGACACGGATCCTCGCGGGTACGCACAGGCGTACGCCGCCATTGCGGCTGATGGCGAGATCGTCTCGATCGGGCAGTACCTCAACAGGCATTCCCACGAGGTGGAGCTGGTGGCTCGGGAGTACCGCGCCTTCACTCATGTCGTCTTGAGTCCCGCGGCGGGTCAGAGGTGATCGGGAGGGCACCCAGTTGATGCTGTGGGTCTTCCTGGATCCAGGTCCGCGGGATCGAGCGCACCATTCTCGCCTGCTCCGGGGCGCTCGGGGCCGGTCCCACTATGCGGCAGGGCTGCTGCCGATGATCCGTCGGCCCGGCGTAGCGCCGTGGCTTGCATGACCGCGGAGATCAGCCCGATGACCATCGACGACGACCTCGCTCTGCTTGACCGACGGCCAGCGGTCAGCCATCGGCACTTCAACTTTGCTGCAACAACAGCAACTCACGTGGTAAGTCTCTGATGTTGTTCTCTTTCTCTGTTTGTCTCAGTCGCTGAAGCAACCGAAGCATCCGCCCTGACTGACCCGCTGACGTGAGGAGCCCGCACCGTGCCACCCACCCTCTACCGCGACACGGGTTACACGCTTCGGCACCTGATAGAGGACATCGAGGGTGGAAGAATCGGGCTTCCCGACATTCAGCGGCCGTTCGTCTGGTCCGCGACGAAGACCCGCGATCTCTTCGACTCGATGTACCGCGGCTACCCGATCGGCACCCTGATGTTCTGGGAGACCGGAGCCGAGGTGGGGACCCGGCAGATCGGGACGGGAACGGGCGACCGGGCGCCCCAACGGCTGGTCGTGGACGGGCAGCAGCGGCTCACCGCATTGTTCGCCGTACTCACCGGACGCAAGGTCGTCAACAAGTCCTTCGACGAGGTCACGCTGCGGATCGCCTTCCACCCGCAGGACCAGACGTTCGAGGTCACGGACGCGGCAATCGAGCGAGACACCGCCTACATCCCGGACATCACCAAGCTCTGGGCCCCGGGCGGCCACCGTGGCGCCGTCCGGGAGTTCTTCCACCGGCTC
>DATCWZ010000599.1:0-2897 GCA_036566065.1 Streptomyces sp.
CGTCGGCGGCCGGGACGGTCACGGTGCCCGTGAAGACGGCCGGGGACGACGCGACGGCGCCGCGCCACGGATGGGAGCTGGCGCACTGGGCGGTGGCGCGGGCCGGGGCGCTCCGGATCGACGAGGTGTCGTTCGCCGGGCAGACCTGGAATTCCGATGACGGCTGGCGCAAGGACCGCCGGGAGCGCACGGAACGGGACGCCACAGAGGTCCGAATGCGGCTCGCTCAGTAGTACGTAGGGTCACCCGTCCGGGTCGTACGAACCACACTGACGCACTATCCGCCGACCCCTGCCATCAACCCGCTCCCGTACGCCACACCCCTTGCGGCGCAAGGGAAGTGACGGTTCATCCAGTAGCCGCGAAATGCAATCTTTGCCCGGGTTCCTCCGCTGCGGATTATCCGACGCATTGCTCAGTCTTTGCCTCGGGGCACCGCAACCTCCCTCTGCCCCGGAGCGGTTGTTCAGTGCGTCCGACCACCGGACGGGCAGAGACCCCATCTGCCGAGTTCCCACTGGATTCCGTCGAAGGAGCATCATGTCCCTCCCCCTGACCCGCCGGATCGCCCGCACCGCGCTGCTGATCGCCGCCGGTGCGGCCCCCGTGGTCGCGGCGGCCGGTACGGCCGGTGCAGCCGGGCTCCCGCAGACCCCGGCCCTGGGCAGCGTGACCTCGCTGGACGGCGCGAACGTCAGCCACACCCTGGACTCCACCGCGAAGAAGGGCGCCGGCACGGCGAACGAGACCGGCGGCAAGGTCGTCGGCACGGCCCTTCCGGCAGCGGGCCACACCCTGAAGAAGGCCGGCACCGTGGCCCACGGCGAACTGGGTGAGGACACCCTGTCCTCCAACAGCCTGTCCTCGAACACGCTGCCGACCAAGGGTCTGCCGCTCGGCTGACCTGTCGGCACATCTCTGCCGCAGGAATCGCGTGGGGCCCCGGGAGTGCGCACTCCCGGGGCCCCGCGCGGTTGCCGCCGGTGCCGTCAGTACAGCCGCTGGACCGCCGCCGCCACGCGCTCGTCGGTGGCCGTCAGGGCCACCCTGACGAAACGGTCGCCCGCGGGCCCGTAGAAGTCGCCGGGCGCCACCAGGATGCCCAGCTCCGCCAGATGCGCCACGGTCTGCCAGCACGGCTCGTCGCGGGTCGCCCACAGATACAGGCCCGCCTCGCTGTGCACGATCCGGAACCCATGGGCCTCCAGCGCCGCCCGCAGGGCCGTACGCCGGGCCGCGTACCGCTCCCGCTGCTCGGCCACATGCGCGTCGTCGCCGAGCGCGGCGACCGTCGCGGCCTGGACCGGCGCGGGCACCATCATCCCGCCGTGCTTGCGGACCAGCAGCAGCTCACCGAGCACGTCCGCGTCGCCGGCGATGAACGCCGCGCGGTATCCGGCGAGGTTGGAGCGCTTGGACAGCGAGTGCACGGCGACGACGCCTTCGTACGTACCACCGCAGACATCCGGGTCGAGTACGGAGACGGGCTCGGCGTCCCAGCCCAGCTCCAGGTAGCACTCGTCGCTGAAGACCAGGATGCCGTGCTCGCGCGCCCAGGCCACGATCCGGGCCAGGTCGTCCTTGGGCAGGACCCGGCCGGTCGGGTTGGAGGGCGAGTTGAGCCAGAGCAGCTTCAGCCCGTCGGGGTCGAGCGCGGTCGGATCGTCGTACGGGACGGGCTCGGCGCCGCAGAGCCGCGCGCCCACCTCGTACGTCGGATAGGCGAGCCGGGGATGGGCGACCCTGTCGCCCGCGCCGAGGCCGAGCTGGGTCGGCAGCCAGGCCACCAGCTCCTTGGAGCCCACGACCGGCAGCACGTTCTCGTGTGCCACCCCGGCCGCGCCCAGGCGGCGCTTCACCCAGCTCGTGAGGGCGTCGCGCAGCGCGGCCGTGCCCCACACCGCCGGATAGCCGTGGCTGTCGGCGGCGGCGACGAGCTCACGCCGGATCAGCTCGGGGACCGGGTCCACGGGCGTGCCGACGGACAGGTCCACGATGCCGCCGGGGTGGACGGCCGCGGTCGCCTTGTACGGCGCGAGCCGGTCCCAGGGGAAGACCGGGAGGCGGGAGGAGACGGGAACTGCTGCGGACACGGATCTCTGCTTTCTCGTACGCGAGCTTTGTCGCACGCTCGGGAAACACCCCGGTCCCGCACGGTGACGAGCCGTACGGGACCGGGGCGACGCACGTGCGGACCGCTGTTACTGGTTCTGGGGCGGCAGCGCGGCGATGAGCGGGTGGTCGCGCTCGATGAGACCCAGCTTGGAAGCGCCGCCGGGCGAGCCGAGGTCGTCGAAGAACTCGACGTTGGCCTTGTAATAGTCCTTCCACTCCTCCGGGGTGTCGTCCTCGTAGAAGATGGCCTCGACCGGGCAGACCGGTTCACAGGCGCCGCAGTCGACACATTCGTCCGGGTGGATGTACAAGGACCGCTTGCCCTCGTAGATACAGTCGACGGGGCACTCCTCGATGCAGGCCTTGTCCTTGACGTCGACACAAGGCTGCGCGATGACGTAGGTCACGCTGTCTTTCCTCCTCGGTAGGGCGTTGGCTCTCGCGCGGGAGCGCGGCGTCGTCGATGCCCGCACCTAGTATCTCCGTTCGCGGGCACGATCCGAACATGAGGGGCGGGCAAGGCAGTGGAATTCACCATGGGCGGACGGCTGGAGGTCCGCATAAGCGCCGCTGACGTGGGCAAACGGGTGTCGGTCCGGCGCATCGACGAGGCGGGCGGGCCCGGCGCCAGGTTCCGCGACACGGTCGGCGTTCTCACATCGTGGGACAACGGCGTGCTGACGGTCACCCGAAAGAGCGGGGAAACTGTCCACATTCCGGAATGTGGACAGTTTCCCCGCTCTTTCGGGTGACCGTCAGCACGCCGTTGTCCCACGATGTGA
>DATCWZ010000609.1:0-2877 GCA_036566065.1 Streptomyces sp.
CCGGCTGCGGGCCGAGCATCTGCCGGTCGCCGAGATCAGCGCCGAAGCGCTGGCCGGCGCCGTCCGCCTCCGTACGGCCCCCGTCCCCACACTCCGCACCGCTCACCTGAAGGGAGCCGCCTGATGCCGCAGGGCAGGCCGCTGAATGTCCCCGAGGACGGCCTGACGACCCGTCAGCGCCGCAACCGTCCGCTCCTGATGGTGCACACCGGTGAAGGCAAGGGGAAGTCGACTGCCGCATTCGGCCTGGCCCTGCGGGGCTGGAACCAAGGATGGCGGATCGGAGTGTTCCAGTTCGTGAAGTCCGCCAAGTGGCGGATCGGAGAGCAGACCGTCCTCGAACGCCTCGGCCGGCTCCACGAGGAGACCGGCGAGGGCGGCCCCGTCGAATGGCACAAGATGGGCTCCGGCTGGTCCTGGTCCCGTAAGAGCGGGGAGGCCGAGGACCACGCGGCGGCGGCCGCCGAGGGCTGGCGGGGAGTCACCCGCCGGCTGGCCGAACAGACTCATGACCTGCTGGTCCTCGACGAGTTCACCTACCCCATGGCCTGGGGCTGGGTCGACGTCGACGAGGTCGTCGAGACCCTGGTGAACCGCCCCGGACACCAACATGTGGTGATCACCGGCCGACGGGCCGACCCCAGGCTGATCGCCGCCGCCGACCTCGTCACCGAGATGACCAGGATCAAGCACCCCATGGACACCGGTAGCAAGGGCCAGAAGGGCATCGAGTGGTAACGCTGCCCCGCCTGGTGATCGCCGCCCCGTCCACCGGGCAGGGCAAGACCACGGTCGCCACCGGCCTGATGGCCGCCTTGCGCTCGGCCGGCCACAAGGTCAGCGGCCACAAAACCGGCCCCGACTACATCGACCCCGGCTATCACGCCCTGGCCACCGGCAGGCCCGGCCGGAACCTCGACCCGCACCTGGTGGGCGCCGAACGTGTCGTGCCGCTGCTGCTGCACGGCGCGGCCGTCCCGGTCCCCGCCGACGTGGCAGTGATCGAGGGGGCCATGGGCCTGTACGACGGACGGATCGGCACCGACGGCTTCGCCTCGACGGCGCATGTCGCCACACTGACCCGCAGCCCGGTCGTCCTGGTCCTCGACGTGGCGCGGCTCTCCCGGTCCGCCGGGGCGATCGTCGCGGGCATGGCCGCCTTCGACCCCCGGGTACACCTCGCCGGAGTGGTCATCAACCGGGCCGGCTCGGCCCGCAACACCGCCGAGGTCACCCGCGCGGTGGAGCGGGCCGGCCTGCCGGTGCTCGGGATGCTGCCGCGCGACGAGTCACTGTCCGTGCCGTCCCGGCACCTCGGACTGGTCCCGGCCGCCGAACGCGACGGCGCCACCCGCGCCGTCGAACGCCTCGGCGAGGCCGTGGCCCGTCACCTCGACCTGGACGCACTACTCCAGGCCGCCGCCACCGCCCCCGACCTGGACGCCGATCCCTGGCAGCCGTGCGACGAGATCCATGCCCCCAGCACCGGACGACCGGTCGTCGCCGTCGCCGGCGGCCGGGCCTTCACCTTCCGCTACCCCGAGACGGAAGAACTGCTGCGCGCCGCCGGCTGCGACATCGCCGTCTTCGACCCGCTCGCCGATCCGGCACTCCCCGACGGCACCGCCGGCCTCTACCTGGGCGGCGGCTTCCCCGAGATCTACGCCGGTGAACTGGCCGCCAATCACCGCCTGCTGGACGACCTGCGCCGCGCCGTCCGAGCGGGCACGCCCACCGTCGCCGAGTGCGCCGGCCTGCTCTACCTGGCCCACACCGTGGACGGCGTACCGATGGCCGGCGCACTGCCCGCGGACGCGGTCATGACCAAGCGCCTGACGCTTCGTTACCCCGTCGCGGTCGCCGCGGGCGACTCGCTGCTCACCCGGTCCGGTGAACGGATCAGCGGCCACGAATTCCACCACACCCGCACCTCACCCCAGGCCGGAGGGCAGGCCGCATGGCGGATCGACGACCGCCCCGAGGGCTTCGCTTCCGCCACGTGCCACGCCTCCTACCTGCACGTCCACTGGGCCGGGCATCCACTGCTCGCCCAACGGTTCGCCGACGCCGTCCACAGCGGCCGCGCGCTCACACCCGCACCCGCACCCGCGGTCGTACCACCGGTCGTACCTGCCCGGCCGGAGGCACCGGTGTCCCAGTCGCTGCACCACCACGGCGACACCGAAACCGGCGCAGGACTGCTTGACTTCGCCGTCAACGTCTTTCCCGGCGCCCGCCCGGCCTGGCTCGACCGCGCCCTGCACAACGCCGTGGACGCCGCCGGCACCTACCCCGACGCCGCACCCGCACGTACCGCCCTCGCCCGCCGCCACCACCGGCCCAAGACCGAGGTGCTGTCCACAGCGGGCGCCGCCGAGGCGTTCACCCTGGTCGCCCGACTGCGGCCCTGGCGGCGTCCCGTCGTGGTACACCCGCAGTTCACCGAACCGCACGCCGCCCTCGAACGGGCCGGACGGACCGTCACCACCGTCCTGTGCCGCGCCGATGACGGCTTCGCGCTCGACCCCGCCGCCATCCCCGAGGACGCCGACCTCGTCGTCCTCGGCAACCCCACCAACCCCACCGGCGTCCTGCATCCGGCCACGGCCATCCGGTCAATGCTGCGCCCCGGGCGGCTGGTGGTCGTCGACGAGGCGTTCATGGATGCCGTCCCCGGCGAGGCCGAGTCGCTGGTGAGCGAGCGGCTCGACGGCCTGCTCGTGATCCGAAGCCTCACCAAGCACTGGTCGATACCCGCGATCCGCGCCGGATACGTCGTCGGTGACCCGCGGACCCTCGGCGCGCTGGCCGCACTCCAGACGCCGTGGTCGGTGTCCGGACCGGCGGTCGCCGCCACCGTGGCCTGCCTGACCGCCA
>DATCWZ010000244.1:0-2061 GCA_036566065.1 Streptomyces sp.
GCCGGTGGTGCCCCGGTTCTGCTCGCCGCCCCCGTACTTCATCGCCGCGAGCCCCGCCGCCCCGCCGAGCAGCGCCGCGACGGCCACGACCACCAGCGCCATACGCCACCGGCCGCGACTGCGCCGTACCGCGGGCGCCGGGGAGTACGCCGGGGTGTACGCGGGGGCGTACGACGGTGGTGCGGCGGGCTGGTTCCCCTGGACCGCGGTCGCCATGGAGTCCGGGATGCGGGCCGTCGATCCGTCCGAGACGGACAGGCCGCCGCGCGACTCGTCGGTGATCTTCTGCGTCGGCACATACGCCTGAGCCGCCCGGGGCATCCGGCCTTCCATCGCGTCCAGGAGCATCCGTTCCGTCTCGGCCGCCGTCGGCCGCTCCGAGGGCTCCTTGCGCAACAGGGCGATGATCACGGGGGCCAGCACCCCGGCCCGCTCGGGCATGGGCGGTTCGTCCGCGACGACAGCCTGCATGGTGGAGATCGGCGAGGTGCGGCGGAACGGCGAGGTGCCCTCGACCGCCGCATAGAGCGTGGCGCCCAGCGACCACAGGTCGGAAGCGGGCCCCGGGTCGCAGCCGCGTACCCGCTCCGGCGCCAGATAGTCGATGGAACCGACGAGTTCACCGGTTCTGGTGATTGACGAGTCACCCTCTATGGCGGCGATCCCGAAGTCGGTGAGCAGCACCTGTCCGTCGCGCGCGAGCAGTACGTTGCCGGGCTTGACGTCCCGGTGCAGCACCCCGGCGCTGTGCGCCGCGCGCAGGGCGCTCAGCACATGGAGGCCGATCCTGGCCGCCTCGCGGGGCGAGAACTCGCCCTTCTCCTTCGTGGCCTCGGCGAGCGAGGGGCCGTCGACGTACTGCATGACGATCCACGGACGGTTGTCGTGCTCGATGACGTCATGGACGGTGACGACTCCGGGGTGGCTGATGCGGGCCGCCGCGCGCGCCTCTTTCTGCGTACGGGCATGCAGGACGGCCCGGTCCGCCTCGGCGACGTACAGACCCGCCGTCAGTTCCTTGACGGCCACGGTCCGGTGCAGCACCTCGTCGTGTGCGCGCCAGACCTTGCCCATGCCGCCGCTGCCGAGGACCTCACCGAGCCGGTACCTCCCGGCCAGCAGCAGTCCCGCGTCCGTGCCCTGCGAATGTTCCACGTGTCCCCGCCCCGTTTCTCTGCTGACAGGTTACGGAGGGGAAGTACGGCCACGGAACATCGGATCGCTCACGAGACCGCACTGTGATGCTGACGGCGGCGAATTGACGGCCGCTCAGGAGCTCAGGAGGCTCAGGAAACCACGCGGTACGTCGCGATGGCCTGTTCGTAGATGTCGGTCACCTTGTCGCGGTCGTTCTCCGGTCCGATGACCTGGATGATGTGGTACCTGCCGTCGACAATCATGGCCAGGTTGCGCACGTACACCTGGCGGCCGCTGTTCTCCTGCCAGGTGAACTGGCCCTCCGCCATGGCCTGTCGGCCGACATCGACCCGGCGCAGGCCCGTCGAGGTGGACCAGCTCGAATCCCGGAACGGCTGCAGCTCGGGCTCCTTGTCGCGCTGATAGTCCAGCGGGTCACCGCCGTTGGCCTTGACGGTGTCCCTGCCGGGCACGATCAGGACGCTGAACCCGTCGCTGCCGTACCGGACCTGACGGTCCGTGTTGGCCGGGCTGCGCTGCCAGTCCTTGAGTACGCCGATCTCGAAGCCCTCCGGGTCCTTGCGCAGCACATAGCCCGGGGCGAGTGCGACGGCGGAGCGGCTGGTCTGCGGCTTTTCCGAGCCCGAGGCGCCCGACTGCCCGTCGGACGGGGCGGTGGTACGGGGGGCGGACCGCGCGGGCGCGGCGGAATCGACGGGCTGCTTCGGGCCGTCGCTGTCCGGGCCCTGACCGTTCCTGGGCATGAACATCAGGGCGTACGCGATGGCCGCGGCCATGCCCAGCAGGATCAGGACCAGCAGTAAGCGGCCCAGGCGGCGGGGCGCCCGGCCGTCCTGCCCGCGGGGCGGCTCGCGCAGCACCCTGGGTCCCTTGGGCTCGCGCGGCGCCCGCTGCGGACGGGTC
>DATCWZ010000628.1:0-7406 GCA_036566065.1 Streptomyces sp.
CGGCGGTACTCGCGCTCGTCACGGACGACGGCAGGACCCCGGACGGGATCGGCTGGACCCTGCTCGGCTGCTGTGCCCTGACGCTGGTGTGGCGGCGCCGCAGCCCCGTACTCGCGCTGCTGGCCCTGATCCCCCTGCTGATGCTCTATCACGGTCTGGGCAACGCCCACTCGGCTCCCATGCCCGTGGCCGTCGTCGCGCTCTACACGGTGGCGGTGACCGGCAGGCCGCTTCGCACGCTGCTCACCGGCTGCCTGGTGCTGACCGCCATGGTGTCGGTGGTCACCAGCATCGACACCCACCAGGGCGTGGAACTGCTGCGGATCTCCGGCTGGATCATCGCCGTGCTGTTCTGCGGGGTGGACGTGCGCTACTACCGGCAGTACGTCGCCTCGATGGTGGAGCGCGCGGAACGGGCCGAACGGACCCGCGAGGAGGAGGCACGGCGCAGGGTCGCCGGGGAACGGCTGCGGATCGCCCGCGATCTGCACGATCTGCTGGCCCACAGCATCACCGTCATCGGGGTGCGGACCTCCGTGGCCTCGCACATCCTGACCGTTGACCCGGACCGCCTCGACCGGGAGGCCGTGGCCCGCGCCCTCGACGACATCGCCGATACGTGCCGCGAGGCGCGCGCCGAACTGCGGACCACCTTGCAGGTGCTGCGCGCGGACTGCCCGGAGGGCGACGGGCCGCTGCCCGATCCGGCGGGACTGCCCGGTCTCGTACGGGCCGCCGAGGCGGCCGGGGCCGCGGTGGAGCTCTCGGTGCGGACCCCCGCGGGCCGGCTGGCCCCGGCGACCGGCGCGGCTGCGTACAGGATCGTGCAGGAGTCGCTCACCAACGCCGTACGGCACGCAGGGCCGGGCGTTCGTATCCGGGTCATGGTGGAACCGGACACGGACAGCCGGGCGCTGCGGGTCACGGTCACCGATGACGGCGGCGGACGCGACCCACGGCAGAGTCCCCGGCCGGGTCCCCGGCCGAGCCCCCGGGCGGACAGCCCCGCGCCGGGATTCGGCATCGTGGGCATGCGGGAGCGCGCCCGCCTGTCGGGCGGCACACTGACCGCCGGCCCCCTTCCCGGGGGCGGCTTCGAGGTCGCGGCGGTCCTGCCGCTGCACGAATCCGGGGCGGAGCCCGGCGTGGCGGAATCCGTCACCGCCGCCGGTTCGGGGGCAGCGCGGTGATCCGGGTCCTGCTCGCGGACGACCAGACGCTCGTCAGGGCCGCCTTCGCGATGCTCGTCGAGTCCGATGCGGGCATGACGGTCGTGGGCCAGGCGGGCACGGGCGCGGAAGCGGTCGCGCTGGCCCGCTCGGCCCGAGCCGACATCGTCGTCATGGATATCCGGATGCCGGAGCTCGATGGCATCGAAGCCACCCGCCGCATCGCCGCCGACGACGACCTGGCAGGGGTGAAGGTGCTCGTGCTGACCACGTACGACACCGACGACCACGTCGTGGAGGCGCTGCGCGCCGGCGCGTCCGGCTTTCTGGTCAAGGACACCAGACCGGCCGAACTCCTCGCCGCCATCAGGACAGTGGCGGCGGGCGAGGCACTTCTCTCACCCGGCCCGACAGCCCGGCTGATCGCCCGGGTCCTCAGCGGACCCCGCGCCCCCGTCCTGGGCGCCCGGGGAGGCCCGGACTGCCTCTCGGACCGCGAACGCCAGGTGCTCTGCCTGGTCGCGCGCGGCCTGAACAACACCGAGATCGCCGAGACGCTCGGCCTCAGCCCGCTCACGGCGAAGACCCATGTGAGCCGGATCATCGGCAAGCTGGGCGCCCGGGACCGGGCCCAACTGGTGATCATCGCCTATGAGTCGGGGCTGGTCGTACCGGCTTCGGGCCACCGGGAGACGAGGACCGCCGACGTACCGGAGTCCGGGTACGGGACAATGGGCGCATGAGCTTGTTCCGGGACGACGGCGTCGTGCTGCGTACGCAGAAGCTGGGCGAGGCCGACCGGATCATCACGATCCTGACCCGCGGCCACGGACGGGTGCGCGCCGTCGCACGCGGCGTGCGGCGCACCAAGTCCAAATTCGGGGCCCGGCTCGAACCGTTCTCCCATGTGGACGTCCAGTTCTTCGCGCGCGGCAGCGAACTCATCGGCCGCGGCCTCCCGCTGTGCACGCAGAGCGAGACGATCGCCCCGTACGGCAGCGGCATCGTCTCCGACTACGGTCGCTACACGGCGGGCACGGCGATGCTGGAGACCGCCGAACGGTTCACCGACCACGAGGGCCAGCCCGCGGTCCAGCAGTATCTGCTGCTCGTCGGCGGGCTGCGCACCCTCTCCCGCGCCGAGCACGCGCCCCACCTCATCCTCGACGCCTTCCTGCTGCGCTCCCTCGCCGTCAACGGCTACGCGCCCAGCTTCGAGGACTGCGCGCGCTGCGGGATGCCCGGCCCGAACCGGTTCTTCTCCGTCGCGGCCGGCGGCATCATCTGCGGCGACTGCCGGGTGCCCGGCAGCGTCGTACCCTCTGCTCAGGCCGTCGAACTGCTGAGCGCACTGCTCACCGGCGACTGGGAGACGGCCGACGCGTGCGAGGCGCGTCATGTCAGGGAGGGCAGCGGGCTGGTGTCCGCCTATCTGCACTGGCATCTGGAGCGCGGCCTGCGCTCACTGCGGTACGTCGAGAAGTGACACAGGGAGACGAGACAAGCTCATGGCAGTACGCGGGATTCTCGGCGGCCGTAACCGGCGCGAGTACAAGACCCCCGAGCCCCACCCGTCCGGCGCCACCCCGCCGGAGATCCCCGGCGACCTGGTGCCCAAGCACGTCGCGATCGTCATGGACGGCAACGGCCGCTGGGCCAAGGAGCGGGGCCTGCC
Source organism: Streptomyces sp. (assembly GCA_036566065.1). Classification (GTDB taxonomy): domain Bacteria; phylum Actinomycetota; class Actinomycetes; order Streptomycetales; family Streptomycetaceae; genus Streptomyces. The sequence goes on from DATCWZ010000628.1 coordinate 2,845, forward strand.
GCGCACCGAGGGCCACAAGGTCGGCGAGGGCGTCGTCCTGGACGTACTCAAGGGATGCATCGAGATGGGCGTCAAGAACCTCTCGCTGTACGCCTTCTCCACGGAGAACTGGAAGCGCTCGCCGGAAGAGGTGAAGTTCCTGATGAACTTCAACCGGGACGTCATCCGCCGCCGGCGTGACGAGATGGACGAACTGGGCATCCGCATCCGCTGGGTGGGCCGCATGCCCAAGCTGTGGAAGTCCGTGGTCCAGGAGCTCCAGGTCGCCCAGGAGCAGACCAAGGACAACGACAGGATGACGCTGTACTTCTGCGTCAACTACGGCGGGCGGGCCGAGATCGCCGACGCCGCGCAGCGCATAGCGCGCGATGTCGCGGCCGGGAAGCTCGACCCGTCGAAGGTGAACGAGAAGACGTTCGCCAAGTACATCTACTACCCGGACATGCCGGACGTGGACCTGTTCGTACGCCCCAGCGGGGAGCAGCGCACCTCCAACTACCTGATCTGGCAGAGCGCGTACGCCGAGATGGTCTTCCAGGACGTTCTCTGGCCCGATTTCGACCGCCGCGACCTGTGGCGCGCCTGCCTCGAGTTCGCCCAGCGGGACCGCCGCTTCGGCGGCGCGATCTCCGACGGGGAACTCCGGGGGACGCGGGGCAAGGACGCCGGGACCGACACGGCTGTCTGACCCGGGGGGAGCGGGCGGTGCCAGGCACCTGGTGCCTCGGCACCTGGTGCCTCGGTCCGCCCGCTCCGTACGCCGGTGGGGGTCAGGCCAGCTTCGCCAGCTCCTCGGCCATGGCCTTCACCGTGTACTCGATCTGTTGCTCGGTGTGCTCGGAGGTGATGAAGAACCGGAGTCGGGCCAGCCGCTCCTCGACCGCCGGGTGCAGGATGGGGTTGACGCTGACGCCCCGCTGGTAAAGCCCGTCGGCGAGCCTGAGCGCCTTCTCCGAGTCGCCCGTGATGCACGGCACGACAGGGGTGCCCTGACTGGTGCCGACATCGACCCCGGCCGCCGCGGCGAGCCGCAGGAACAGGGCCGAGCGCTGGTGGAGCCGGTCGAGCCGCTCGGGCTCCTCCTGGATCACCCGCAGCGCGGCCAGGGAGGCGGCGGCGTTCGGCGGGGTGAGGCCCGCGCTGTAGATGAAGCCGGGGAGGGTGTAGCGGAAGTGCTCGATCAGTTCGTGCCGGCCGGCCACGTAACCGCCGCAACTCGCCAGTGACTTGGACAGCGTGCCCATCCACACATCGACATCGTCGGCGTCGACGCCCCAGTGCTGGCCCATGCCCCCGCCCGTCTTGCCCATCACGCCGATGCTGTGGGCCTCGTCCACCATCAGCAGCGCCGCGTGCCGCTGCTTGACGGCGATCAGAGCCGGCAGGTCGGCGATGTCGCCGTCCATGCTGTACACACCCTCGACCACGATCAGCACCCGGCGGTAGCGGTCCCGTACCTGGTGCAGGATCCGCTCCAGGGCGGCGGTGTCGTTGTGCGGGAACGGCTGACGGCTCGCCCTCGAGAGCCGGCAGCCCTGGATGATGCTGTCGTGGGCGAGCGCGTCGTGCAGGATCAGGTCCTCGGGACCCACCAGGTGGCCGATGACGGTGACGTTGGTGGCGTGGCCACTGACCAGCGTGATGGCGTCCTGGGCACCGACGAGGCGGGCGAGGCCCCGGTCGAGCTCCTCGTGCAGCGGGCGGTTGCCGGACAGGATGCGGGCGGCCGACACCGAGCTGCCGTACTGCTTGACCGCCTCGGTCACGGCCTTGACAACGGTCGGATGACCGGACAGGCCCAGATAGTTGTAGCTGGAGAAGGAGATCAGTTCGGTGCCCTCGACCCGGGTGATGTCCCGGATCGTGCCCTCGTGCCGAAGGTAGTAGGGGTTGCGGACGCCGACGTGCTCGTACATGCGCGAGCGTTCGAGCGTGGCGACGACTTCGGGCAGGGCCCTGACGTCACCGGTCGCGGTGCGGTCCGGCGCGGGGACGGCTTCAGCACGCGGCTCGGGCACGGAGGGTAAGGCGGGGGCCTCGATGAGTACGGGTGCCGGTGCCGGCGCGGAGGCGGAGGCGGCCGCGGTGCCGAGGAGCTCCTGGACCGTTGTGATCAGCTCGCCGACGGTGCTGATCCTCACCACGTCCGAGGGCTTCACCTCGATGTGCGGCCACTGTCTGCGCAGGACAGCGGCAAGCTCGGCGAGCATGATCGAATCAAAGCCGAGGTCGGTGGCGAACACCTGCTCCGGCTGCAGGAAGTCCTCGGAGTACGCACTGATCCGGGCTATCGCGGAGACCACGCGGGACGCCACCGCCTCCGCGGCCTCCGCGGCCACGACGGCGGGGGCCGCCGAGGGGTCCGTGACGGCCACCGGGCCGGTTGGCGCGGTGGCCCCGAGGGGGGTGGCCGGCGCGCCATCCGGTACCGGGCGGTCGGCCCCGGCGCCGAACGACTGCAGCAGATTCACCTGGGCGTGGAGGAACGAGACAAGGCTGCTCATGCGTGATTCACCGTTCGAGTGGGCGGAGGCGGAGGTGGAAGAGGAGTGGGCGACGGCGGAGCGGTACGGCACGGTCGTGGTGGCGGACCGGACGGCGGCCGGGACGGCGGCCGCGATCCCGGCCGGGGAGGCAGCGGTCGCCGGGACACCGGCTCGCCGGGTGTCGGTGGTCCGCTGCCGGCTCGTTGCCTTGAGGACCGTGAACGACGACGTCTTCAGGGGTGATGCCGGAAGTGACAGCAGCGGGGGGGCGTCCGCCGGGAAGAGCGGGGCCGGATTCACCGGCACACCGGCCACGGCGAGCCTGCCCAGGCCGGTCAGGAGGGCCCGCGCGCCGTCCGGCCGGTTCGTGCTGAGCGGTACGACGTCCAGCGCTCCGGCGGCCGGGGTGCGCCGGGCCATCCGCAGCAGCGAGTCGCCGCCGTAGATCTGCACCAGGAAGTGTGCCCCGGTGTCCGCCACCGAGGTGATGGCGTCGCTGAAGCGCACGGGGACGCTGTTGTGCCGGCCCCACAGTTCGCGGATCTCCTGCGGCTCGTCGCACCCCCGGCCGCTGACGCTGGAGACGAAGGCACGGGCGGGCGCCACGAGCGGGAGGGCCGCGATGTGGCGGGTCACCGCCTCGTCGGCCTTGGCCACCAGCGGCGAGTGGAAGGCGTGCGACACCCGGAGCCGCACCGCTGCCACGCCGTGCTCCGCGCAGTGCTCACGCAGCCGCTCCACGGCCGCCTCGTCGCCGCTGAACACCACCTGGTGCTCGTGGTTGTAGCAAGCGGGCCAGATCCCGTCCACGTCGGTGGCGAGCTTCTCCGCCTTCTTGTGCGTCGTCTGGACGGCGAGCATCGAACCGGCTCCGGCCGGTACGGCGGCGGCCAGCGCCGCGCCCCGCCGGGCCATGAACCGGACCGTCTCGTCCGCCCCGATCGCGCCGGCCGCGGCCGCCGCCGGGAACTCCCCGACGCTGTGCCCGACGGTGACGGAGGGGACGACACCGCAGGCGGCCAGCAGTTCGGTGGTGGCGACCCCGCTGATACCGAGCGCGGGCTGGCACAGGTCCGTGACCGTGAGGGCCGCCATCGCCTCTTCGCCGTCGGACGGGTGCTCCGCCCACAGCAGGCCGGACAGACGCGCGGGGAGCTCCGCCGACTCCTCGGCGATCACGGTGGTCAGTTCCTCGGCGCGCCGGGCCAGCGCCGGGAAGCGCCGGACCAGGTCCGTGAGCATCCCGGGCTGCTGGGCCCCCTGACCGGGGAAGGCGAAGGCGACCTTCCGCTCCGCCTCGGGCAGCGGCCCGGCCGCGGCATGGACACCGGGGGCCAGTTCACCGGTGGCGCCCTGCGCCAGCAGCCGGGCGGCCAGGTCGAGCCGGCCGAGGAGCTCCTGGCGCGTGGCGGCGACGAAGGAGAGGCGGGCGGCGAGCAGTTCGCGGGAAGCCAGGGTGCGGGCCACCGCGGCGGGTTCCGCGGCGGGATCCGCGGCGATGACGTCCCGGATCCTCCGGGCGTGCCGGACCAGGTGCGGCACCGAGCCGGCCGACAGGAGGAACAGCCACGGATCGTCCGCATGTGCGGCCCGGCCCGGGGCGGGCGCGGGCCCGGGGAGCGGCGTGCCTTCGAGGACGGCGTGGACGTTCGTGCCGCCGAAGCCGAACGAGCTCACCCCGGCCCGGCGCACCTCGCCCTGCGGCCACTGCTGCGGCGTGGTGGCCAGTTGCAGCCCCGACTCGGCGAGCCGCAGCTCGGGGTTGGCGCGGTGCCCGGCGGGCTGCGGCGGTACGACACCGTGGTGCAGGGCCAGTGCGGCCCGTATGAGACCCGCCGCGCCGGCCGCGGAGAGGGTGTGGCCGATGAGGGCCTTGGACGAGGAGACGTAGCAGGGCCGGGTCAGGTCCGCCTCGTCGCGCAGCAGGCGCATCGCCTCCAGTTCGGTGCGGTCGCCGACCGGGGTGCCGGTGCCGTGGGCCTCCAGCAGGTCGATCGCCCCGGGGGCCACCCCGGCGTCCTTGTAGGCGGCGCGCAGTGCGGCGAGCTGTCCCTGGGCCTGCGGCGTCATCGGGCC
>DATCWZ010000172.1:0-3448 GCA_036566065.1 Streptomyces sp.
CATGAGGGCGTGGGTGACGGCCACGCACACCGGCCAGTCGGCCGGATGCTGGGCGTCGAAATAGCGGATCTCCAGCCAGCCGCGCGGCCGTACCGGGGGAAAGAGGGTCGTGGCGTGGTAGGCGAGATCCGCCAGGGTCAGCGGGTGGCCGGGCGCCGTGAGCCGGTCGCGGAAGGTGGAGCCGTCGCGGACCGGGCGGTAGCCGCCCGTCTCTTCGCGGAGCAGCATCAGGCGGGCGTCGAGCAGGTAGCGCGCCCAGCCCGTGGCAGGATCCAGCGTGGCGGGGACCGGGGCGGTCCGGGTGCGGTCGAGGTGTTCCCACACCTGCTGACGGCCGGACATCCAGCCGCTCGGCCGCCCCGCGCTCAGCGGCGAGTTGGCGAAGGCCGCCAGCAGCACCGGGCCCAGCAGGTGCGCACGCTCCCACCGCCGCGCCGGCCGGCCGCCAAGGTCCAGGTTGATCTGGATCGACGCGGTGGAGCACATCATGAGCGGGCCGTACGGCGGGTCGAGGAAGGCGGCCATCGCCTCGTAGCGGGGCCCGCGCGATTCACGCCGCGGCGGTCGTACCGGGTCCAGCCCGATCCCGGCCGGCACCAGGCCCGCCTCGCGCAGGGCCGCCGTCACGGCGGTCACGTCGGCCGTGAGACCGGCGATCGTGTCCGGCAGCGAACCCGGCGGTCCGGACAGTTCCAACTGGCCGCCCGGCTCGAAGGTCACGCGGCTGCCACCGGGCGGCGAGGGGAGCGCCGCGGCGATTCGGTCGGCCGGGACGTGCAGGGCGGGATCCGTGCGGTCGAACACCAGGAACTCCAGCTCCACCCCGACCTGGTCCCCTGCCGACCCGCGGAAGCACCGCCCCGCGAAGTCCTCCACCTGTGCGACGTCCTGGATCAGCGCGGTCTCGGTCGCCGAACCGGTCATCCTCGCCCCTATCCGCCCGGATGCGTACAAGAGCTACAGACCCGCGAGACGCCAGGGCGTTACACCCGGCATCCGCGGCCAAGGGAGATGATCAGGTGCGCCGGGAGTCGCGGAAGGCACGCAGCAGCCGCTCGCGCGCGGAGTCGGACAGCTTCTCCGGCGGTAGCTCGCCGAGCGCCTGGACGGTCACACGGAGCTGGCCGACGTAGCGGGCGCAGCCCTCGCATCGACGCAGATGATCATCGAACCGGTGCCGTGCGGTCTCGTCGAGTTCGTCGTCGAGGTAACCGGAGACGAGCTCGACCAGTTCCTCGCAACTCAACCGCTTCACATTTGCGACCGCCTTATCCGCCCCGCCGTGAACCGCCTCACCTACGCCGACCGCCGCACAGAGTCGAAGTAGTCCTCCAGCCGCCTGCGCACCGCGGCCCGGGCGCGATGCAGGAGAACCCGCTGGTTGGTGGCGGAGATCTCCAGGATCTCGCAGACCTCCTCGGACGTACATCCCTCCACGTCACGAAGCGCTATCACCCTACGCTGCCGGGGCGGCAGGTCGGCCAGGGCCATCGCGATCCGGCCACGGGCCTCCGAGGCGAGCACCTCTCCCTCCGGCGCCGGCCAGGGGGCGGGGAGCTCCTTCCAGGTGCCGGGGTGAGGGTCGCCGGTGTCGCGGAACCGCGCCCCGTCGACGGCCGGTCCGCCGTCCCGCTCGAAAACGCTACTCCACGGCACGGTACGGCTCTCGCGCGCGCTACGTTTCTTGGCCGTGTTGACCAGGATGCGGAATACCCAGGTCTTGAGCGAGGATCTGCCCTCGAATCCGTCAAGGGCCCCGATCAACGCCAGCCAGGTGTCCTGTACCACCTCTTCGGCGGATTCCCTGGTGGACACGTACGAGCGGGCGACCCGCGACATGCCTCTCGACCAGGTGTCCAGCAGCGCCTCGAACATCGCCTCGTCCCCGGCGCGCAGGGCCGCGATGACGACGTCGTCCGGGGGTAACCCCACGATCGTCTCCTCCCGGTTTCGGGCGTATGGGGCCATCATTACATCGAACGCCCGCTTGACCGTTGTGACGGGACCACCCCGGTTTTCGTGCAGGTGATGTACCCCGCCATCGTGGAGTCACTCTGTCCAGCGTGAGGATGCCACCGGGATCACCGCCCGGGGTCCCATAAACGATCGAGAACGTACCTGTTGACGGCGGCGCGGTGCTGAGTGAAGATCCGTCTGCAATCGATTGCACGATCGGCCGCCCGTACGGGGAGGGCCGGCCGGCGGATGGGAGCCTACTGTGGAGCAGAAGCAGCGCATCGGCTACGTACCGTTGGAGTCGATGGACGAACGGATGCGTGAGGAGATGTACAGATGTGCCCGTGAGGGCACGCCCAGGCCGGAGAGCTCGGCGGTCCGTGCGCACGCGCCCAACGCGTTCTGGGCGTTCGCCGACTCCTGGAAGGCGCTGTTCCACAGCGGCGTGTGCGACCACACGATCAAGGAACTCTGCCGCGTTTACATCTCCCGCACGGTCAAGTGCGAGTTCTGCGGCAACCAGCGTTCGATCAAGGCTGCCGCCGCAGGACTGCGGGAACAGCAGTACGACGAACTGCTGAACTTCGAATCCTCGCCGAAGTACGACGAACGGCAACGCGCGGCGCTCTCCTACGCCGAGGCGATCGCCTGGGGGCTCAACACCGACGACGCGTTCTGGGAGCGCCTGTGCCGGCACTTCTCCGAGGCCGAACTCGTCGAACTCGGATGCTTCATCGCGCTCACCTATGGCCAGCAGAGCTGGATCAGGCTGCTCGGTATCGACCATCACCAGTACCTCGCCGGCACCTCGGCCTCCATGGCCCCGGGATTCGAGACCGCCGAGTCCGCCGCGGCGACGAAGGCCCTCGACGACTACTGGGCCGCGCAGCAGAGCGGCCGCGGCTGAGCCGCGTTCGAAACACATAGGCCGGGACCTCATCGCCCCCTCTCAAGCGTGATCGTCGCCCAGACCGTCTTGCCGCTGTCCCCGATCGCCCCCACGAGCAATATGGTCCGTGCGGCCACCGCGTACGCGCGGAGTCATACCCTGACCGTTGGACGCCCGTAGCTCCGGCCCACCGTCGGTAGCCCGGGCGGTCAGGTGGTGGGCGGGGGCGGTGCGGTGCTGTCGCGGACGATCAAGCGGGTGGGGACCAGGGTGGTGCCGGGGGCCGAGGGCGTGTCGTCGCGGATCTGGCGCAGAACGCCCTGGACGCATCTGCGGCCCACTTCGGCGAAGTCCTGGTGGACCGTGGTCAGGGGCGGGATGAACGACGCGGCGTCGGGGATGTCGTCGAAGCCGGCCACGCTGATGTCGCGGGGCACCACCTTGCCCTTCTCGTGGAAGGCGCGGAGCAGGCCGAGGGCCATCTGATCGTTGGCGGCGAAGACGGCGGTGCAGCGTGGGTCGCCGGCCAGGGTCAGGCCGATGCGGTAGCCGGAGCCGGCGGACCAGTCGCCCCTCGGGGCCGGCGGGACGTAGCGGCCGGCC
>DATCWZ010000777.1:0-6298 GCA_036566065.1 Streptomyces sp.
GGAGCCGCTCGTACGGCTGCTCACCGAGGACGCGGTCTCGATCGGTGACGGCGGCGGGAAGGTCCCGGCGCGGGCGAAGGCATTCGAGGGGGCGCAGGCGGTCGCGACGTTCATCCGGGGCCTGTTCAAACCCGGCGAGGCCAAGCGCGCCCTGGTCGGCGGCTCACCCGAGGTCTACGCCACGACGGCCAACGGCGAACCCGCCGGTGTGGTGGTCCTGGACGGCCGGGTCATCGGCGTGATGTGCCTGGACGTGACGGCCGACGGCATCACGGCGGTCCTCAACCAGGTCAACCCCGACAAGCTCGAACGCGCGACCCGGCAGTGGGCGGCGACGGCCCACGGGGAGCCCGTGCTGCTCGGCATCTACTGACCGACCCGTCATGTGACCTGCTTCACAACCACCCCCTGTCAGAAAACGGCGGACCGCCCGGTTCAAGTGGCGAACCCGCGCGAGACAGGAGCCAGACAATGCAGCACCGGATCATCGTCCTCGGCGCCGGATACACCGGAGCCATTGCCGCCGGGCGCCTCGCCAAGCGGCTGCGCCGCGAGGACGTCGCCATCACCCTCGTCAACTCGGAGCCGGACTTCGTCGAGCGGGTCAGGATGCACCAACTGGCCGTCGGCCAGGAGCTCCGTCCGCGGCCCATCAGCGAGATGTTCGCGGGTACGGGCGTCGAACTGAAGGTCGCACGGGTCACGAGCATCGACACCGACCGCAGAACAGTCACGATCACACATGAAAACGACTCCGAACAACTGACGTACGACACCCTCGTGTACGCCCTGGGCAGCGGCTGGAACGACCAGGGCGTCCCGGGCACCACCGAGCACGCCCACGAGATCGCCGGCCGCCCAGGCGCGCTCCGGCTGCGCGAGCGCCTGGCCCTGCTGGAACCGGGACAGCCCGTGGTCGTCGTCGGCGGTGGCCTCACCGGCCTGGAAGCCACCAGCGAGATCGCCGAGGCCCGCCCGGACCTCGATGTCGCCCTCGCCGCCCGGGGAGAACTCGGCGACTGGCTCTCACCCAAGGGCCGGCAGCACGTACGGAAGGTCTTCGGCAAGCTCGGCATCACCGTGCACGAGAATGCCGCCGTCACCCGCGTCGAGGCCGACCACGTCACCACCGCCGACGGCACGTCCATCCCGGCCGCGGTCACCGTGTGGACGACGGGCTTCGCGGTCCACCCGATCGCGAAGGCCACCACCCTGGAGGTCACCGACACGGGCCAGATCGTGGTGGACGGGACGATGCGCTCGGTATCGCACCCGGACGTGTACGCCATCGGCGACGCGGCCATGGCCATGGGCCCCGGCGACAAGCCGCTGCGCATGTCGTGCGCCTCGGGCAACCCCTCCGCCTGGCAGGCCGCCGACTCCATCGCGGCCCGCCTGACCGGTGGCAAGATGCCGCACGCCCCGCTTCGCTACTTCAACCAGTGCATCTCGCTGGGCCGCAAGGAAGGCCTCATCCAGTACGTCACGGCCGACGACGTCGCCAAGCGGGCGGTCCTGAGGGGCCGGCTCGCCGCGATGTACAAGGAGCTGATCTCGACGAGCGCGGCCTGGAGCGTCGCCAACCCGACCATGGGCATCCCCACCCGCCGGCGCCGCGTCGTACAGGAGCAGCCCCAGGCGCCGTCGGACCTCAAGACAGCGGCCTGACCGACCCGCACAGCAATGGCCGTCGGCCATCGAAATACCGCCGTAAAGACGAAGTCCGGATGCCCCGTGGAGTGTTCCACGGGGCATCCGGATTTCGTGCGATTGCCCCAGGGGAGTATCAGATGATCATGCATATGAATTCAAATACTTAATTCATCTTGATTCATCTATTGCGCCATCCGAACGAGCAGGAACTCCGCGACATCACTTACCGCCACGAAGCGGACCTTCCTGCGTAATATACGCAAGCTAAAGGCTTCCCGGGCGAACGGTAGGGCCCGGTACGCCCCACCCCCACAGGAAATGGCCTCTTCATGAAGCTGAAGATTCCACAGGCGGCTCACCGCCGCAGTTTGTCCGGCTTGCTGGCTTCGGCCCTTGCCGCAACAGTCGCGGCCGCACTGGTCGCCCTGACTCCGACGCAGGCGCTGGCCATCGCTACGCCCGTGCCGCTGGGCACCACCGCGAGTTTCTCTGTTCTCGCAGGTCAGGGTGTTACCAACACCGGACCCTCGCTGATCAGCCACGACCTCGGGACGAGCCCGAATCCGGCCATCAGCGGGTTCCCGCCGGGCCAGGTGCTCGGCGCCGTGCACGCCGCGGACGCTGTCGCACTGCAGGCCAAGGCCGACCTGGTCACGGCATACAACAATGCCGCCGGCCAGGCCACGGACTTCGCACTCCCGGCGGGAATCACCACGGGCACGACTCTGATTCCGGGTGTCTACACCGCCACGGCAGGTGTCGGGCTCACCGGCGACCTGATCCTGAACGCCGGAGGAAATCCGAACGCCGTCTGGGTGTTCCAGATCCCCGAAGCCCTCACGACAGCGTCCTCCAGCCGAGTACTTCTCACCAACGGCGCTTCGCCGTGCAACGTGTACTGGCAGATCGGGAGTTCGGCCACCCTCGGCACCAACTCCACCTTCGTCGGCACCATCATGGCTCTGACCTCGATCAGCGTGACCACGGGGACGAACATCGAGGGCCGGGCCCTGGCCCGCAACGGCGCCGTGACGCTCGACAACAACAGGATCTTCCTCAGCAACTGTGCGACCACCACCACCGGTGGCACGACAACGGGCACGACGACCGGCACGACAACGGGCACGACAACGGGCACGACGACCAGTGGCGGGCTGCTCACCGGCGGTCTCGTCAGCGGTGGCCTGACCAGCGGTGGCCTGCTGGGCGGCCCCCTCGTCACGGGTGGTGACACCGCGGGCAACATCGCCGGGAACACCTCCGGGAACACGGCCGGGAACACCGAGGGCAACACCACCGGGAACGCCACAACCGGGAACACCGCGGGCAACACCACCGGGAACGCCACGGCCGGAAACACCGTCGGCGGGAACGTCACCGGCGGCCCGGAGCATGGTGGCCAACCTGAAGGACCGGGCCACGAAGGACCGGGCCACGAAGGGAAGCCCGAAGGTCCGGATCACGAAGGGAAGCCCGAAGGTCCGGGCCACGGCGGAAAGCCGGGCCATGGGCATGATGTCGCGCCCGGTAAGCCGGAGCACCACCACGGCGCGCAGTCCGACGAGGACTACGGCTACGGCGACATGCCCAACGTTCACGAGGCCGACGACCACCCCGAGGGTCCCCAGGGCTAGGCAGCACGCTGCTGTAAGCCCGCTCATCGGATGACGGCGCACGGCGGAACCCTCATCGGATCCGCCGTGCGCCCCCGGTGACAGCCCGCAGAAAAGCCAGACACGAGCATCTGATATGAGAAGACAGGGTGGGGCGGTGTCGAGTCGAATTGATGCAGCGGACGTGAGGGAACTTCAGCACGCCGATTCCGGGGCGGATACGAAGGAGCATCCTGACGACGTGCCCACGCCGGTCGGCCGGTCGAAGCCTGCCCGTGCGCTGCAAGCCGGTCTGCGCACCGCCGCGGCCCTGTGCGCGGCAGTGACTCTCGCCCACGTCGTTCTGGTTTTCCTCCACGTGGCGCCTGCCAACACCGTCTCGAAGAGATACACCCCACTGATCAACGCATGGGTATATCCGTTCTTCGAACAGAATTGGCGACTTTTCGCCCCGGACCCTGAATCCGTCAACCGGAAGATTCTTGTGAGAACCGCACACACCGACTCCGACGAATCGGTTCGGGTGAGTGGCTGGTTCGATCTGACCGCCTTGGATAATTCCGCGGTCAAGAAAAGCCCATTTCCCAGCCACACCGCGCAGAACCTGTTGCGCCGCGCCTGGACCTCCTATGTCGATTCACACGGAGGAGACGACAAGCCGCGCACCGAACGCGCCTTGATGATGCAGAGGTACCTGAGCAACATCGCCGCTGACCGCATCGCGACCCACAACAGCGGCACCTTCGAATTCGTTCAGCTCCGCGTCGTCACACTGCCCATCCCCGCCTCCGGCTCCGACTCCGGCAACCACCCGCCGACGCCCGTCGAGAACCGGCTCCTGCCCTGGTGGAAGGTGACCCCTCATGGGAAGTGAGCAGATCTCCGAGATCACCCCGGCGGCACCAACACCCCATCAGCCGACGGGGCATGCGACGGTGTCCTCCGAAGTCGCCCGGTGGCTCGCCAACCGGATCAGCGCTGTGGGAAGGCTTCTGACCGACCGCCCGGTGTCCCTGTACGCCGCGTCGGTGCTGCGCATCGGCTACGGGCTGCTCTACCTGACATTCCTGCTGCGCGAGTTCCCGCACCGCGACGAGATCTGGGGCCCCGGCTCCCCGTGGACCCCCGCGTTGGCACGGCAACTCTTCGGCCAGACAGGGTGGAACAGCATCCTGACCCTGTCCGACAACCGCGCCTACTTCGAGCTCTGCTACGCACTGGCCCTCGTCACGTCCGCACTGTTCCTGCTGGGCTGGCGAACCCGCGTCACGTCCATCCTCTTCGCCGTCGTGGTGGTTTCCTTCCATGCCCGGGCGATCTTCATGACAGATGGAGGCGACAACCTGCTCCTGCTCATGTCCCTCTACCTTGTCCTCACCGCGTGCGGTCGGCGCTGGTCTCTGGACGCACGCAGACACCGGCTCAAGGCGGCGGGCGAGGGCAAGGCGCCGCAGCCCGTGAGAAGCCGCTCCGCACAGCAACTCCGAGACGCCAGGATCACCCTGACCACGGTCGTGCACAACTGCGGCATGTTCGTCATCGCGGCACAAGTCTGCTTCCTCTACGGATCAGCCGGCTTGTACAAGGTCCAGGGCGCTTCCTGGGGCAACGGCACCGCTCTCCACTACGTACTGAACCTCGAGCTCTTCCAGCCCTGGGCCGCCCTCTCCCACTTCGTGGACCAGCACACGGTCCTGATCGCGATCGCCGGCTACATGACGGTGCTCCTGCAGGTGGCCTTCCCGTTCGTGCTCTTCGGTCGGCTCAAGTACCCCGTGCTCACCATGCTGCTGGGCATGCACATCGGCATCGCGGTGCTCATGGGTCTGCCCCTCTTCTCCGGCGCGATGATCGTCGCGGACGCCGTGTTCCTTCCCGACCGCTTCTACACCTACCTGCCTCGCCTGCGCCGACACGCGGCACGACCGACAGGCATGCGCCGCCCGACACCCACGCGAACGGCGGGATCCGGATCCGTACCGCCCCAAGGCAGGCCCGCACCGGCCGGCTCGAAGCATCAGGCCCTTACCCCAGGACGGAAAGAAACCACACTCACGACCAGACCCGCGCCCGACCAGAGCTGATGTGGCCCTGAGCGTCCACGCCTGGGCGGTACCGGGCGGCGGGGAGCGCGTGAGCACGTACACAGGGCCGTAAGGCGTCTCGACCGGACATAGGTCATTCCACGCCGCCGTATCTCTCCCCGGTCGAGGTCGATCGCCTCCGTTCGTGGCGCTGCACTCCACCCAGCGTGCGGCGGCAGAACGGCGCCCCTCGCATCCCGGAGTCCGAGCCCCCGCCGGGGGCACACCCTTGACCGCGAACCCGGTGCGACGCCCCGATCGGGCCGGGGATCCGACCCTGGATATTCGCGGTGCGGGCTCACGGTGTGCGCGACGCGATCAGCCTGCTGTTTGGACGCGATGGGCAGTACCGGCTGACACGGTTGCTGTACTGCGCTGCTGCACTGCGTGCTGTACGAGCAACGCGAAAGGCCCCCGGGATGTCTCCCTGGGGGCCTCTGGCCTGCTGTGCACTCGGCAGGATTCGAACCTGCAACCTTCTGATCCGTAGTCAGATGCTCTATCCGTTAAGCTACGAGTGCTTGGCGTTTCGGGCTTTTCCGCCTTGTCCGCGTTGCGGGGACAACATTACATGACCCGCGCCGTCACGCGAAATCCATTAGCCACACTGCCTCTGACCTGGGCAAAAACTGCCCTGGGTGGGTTTTCGCGGGGCTCGTTCGCGCTCTCGCCGACTGTCGGTCCGCCCGGTACGGCCGAAGCCCCGAACCAGGGGCGCGGCGCTTCGGGGCCCAAACCGCATGAACGGTGTGCCGGGTCTCATCCAGCGTGATCCACACCAACCGGCCGTGACCCGTACAGCCAGCTCAGCGGCTGGCCCCCTTCGGCCACAGGATCTGTACCGGGACGCCGCATCGTTCGGCGTGGGCGACGACATCGGCTGTGCCGCCGTATCCCCACGCGGGCTTGCCGTCCCACACCGCGAAGAGCTGGTCCGCGAGGCCGACG
>DATCWZ010000739.1:0-5217 GCA_036566065.1 Streptomyces sp.
CTCCAGGAAGCCGACGTACCAGTCCGGCTGGGCGTCCGTGGAGACCTGGTCGGTGCGGTAGGGGCCGTAGTCCCACACCGGGTTGATCTGAGCCACCGCACCCAGCACCGTGAGCACACCGAAGACAAGGAAGAACAGACCACCCGACTTGGCGAGGTAGTGCGGGAAGAAGGGCTTGCCGACGGCGTTGCGGCCGGTCCTGCCCGGCCCCGCCCACTGAGTGTGCTTCAGATGCACGATGAGCAGCAGATGCAGGGTGACCAGGCCGATGAGGAGCCCCGGAACCAGCAGGATGTGGACCGGGTAGAGGCGCGACACGATGTCGTCGCCCGGGAACTCGCCGCCGAAGACGAAGAAGCTCAGATAGGTGCCGGCGACAGGGATGGACAGCATGATGCCCTGCGCTGTGCGCAGGCCCGTGCCGGACAGCAGGTCGTCGGGGAGCGAATAGCCGGCGAAGCCTTCCAGGAGCGCGAGGAGGAACATTGTCACGCCGACCATCCAGTTGACCTCCCGGGGCCTGCGGAACGCCCCGGTGAAGAAGATCCGCAGCATGTGCGCACCGATGGCGGCGAGGAACACCAGCGCCGCCCAGTGATGGACCTGACGCATCAGCAGCCCGCCGCGTACGTCGAAGCTGATCCGCAGCGTGCTGGCGTACGCCTGGGACGTACGGACACCCTGCAGCGGCCCGTACGAACCGTCGTACACCGTCTCGGTCATCGACGGCTGGAAGAACAGCGTCAGGTAAATCCCGGTCAGGATGAGCACGACGAAGCTGTAGAGGGCGATCTCGCCCAGCAGGAAGGACCAGTGGTCGGGAAACGCCTTGCGCGTCAGCGACCTGGCCGCCCCGATGAACGGAAGCCTCGCGTCCACGGCCTCCGCCGTGCTCTCCGCCGCATGCCGTACCCCGGCCTCCGGGCGCGCCTTCTTCTTCGCCGGCACGGGTCGCCCTCCTGTCAGCCGCATCTTCAGGAAGAAGGCGTACCCCCGATCCCCGTGCCATCACGGCCTACGGGTCCGCTTTAACGGCAACGGACACCGCCCTTGAGCCGGTCGGCGGGTTTGGTGACCGGTCCCGGGGTACCCGGACAGCGGCGCAGAAGAACCGGAAAGGCCGGTTTCCTCCCCGGGGAAGCCGGTTACCCACACAGCGGGTGCCCCGCGAACCGGAAAGGGAGAACACATGGCCGGCATGAAGGTCTCCGACTACATCCTCCAGCGCCTGCGCGAATGGGAGGTGGACCATGTGTTCGCCTATGCGGGTGATGGCATCAACGGTCTGCTGGCTGCGTGGGGACGGGCCGAGAACAGGCCGAAGTTCGTGCAGGCTCGGCACGAGGAGATGGCCGCCTTCGAGGCCGTGGGCTATGCGAAGTTCTCCGGGAAGGTCGGCGTGTGCGCCGCCACGTCCGGGCCCGGGGCGATCCATCTGCTCAATGGGCTGTACGACGCCAAGCTCGACCACGTCCCCGTCGTGGCCCTGGTGGGGCAGACGAACCGCAGCGCCATGGGCGGCTCCTACCAGCAGGAGATCGACCTGATCAGCCTGTACAAGGACGTCGCGTCGGACTTCTGCGAGATGGTCACAGTCCCCGAGCAACTGCCCAATGTGATCGACCGCGCGATCAGGACCGCCTACGGCCGTCGTACGGTCACCGCGGTCATCGTCCCGGCCGATGTGCAGGAACTCGACTACACCCCGCCCGGCCACGCGTTCAAGATGGTGCCCTCCAGCCTCGACATCGGCCACTACGCCCCCGTGCCGGACGAGAGCGACATCCTGCGGGCGGCCGAGGGGCTGAACGCGGGCCAGAAGGTCGCCGTTCTGATCGGACAGGGCGCGCGCGGCGCCCGGGCGGAGGTGGAGCGGACCGCCGATGTGCTCGCCGCGGGTGTGGCCAAGGCACTGCTCGGCAAGGACGCGCTGCCCGACGACCTGCCGTATGTCACCGGATCGATCGGACTGCTGGGCACCCGCCCGTCCTACGAGCTCATGCGGGAGTGCGACACGCTGCTGGTGATCGGCTCCAGCTTCCCGTACACCCAGTTCATGCCGGATCTGGACCAGGCCAGGGCGGTGCAGATCGACATCGACCCGCACATGATCGGACTGCGCTATCCGTTCGAGGTGAATCTGGTCGGCGACGCGCGCGCCACGCTGCTGCGGCTGCTGCCCCACCTCAAGAAGAAGAAGCACGGCAAGTGGCGCAAGGGCATCGAGGAGAACATCACCCGCTGGTGGGAGGTGATGGAGCGGCGCGCCGCCCTCGACGCCGACCCGCTCAACCCGGAATGGGTGGTGCACGCGCTGGACAGCCTGCTCCCCGACGACGTCATCCTCTCCGCGGACTCCGGATCGGCCGCCAACTGGTACGCCCGCCATCTGCGGCTGCGCGGCACCATGCGCGGCTCGCTTTCGGGCACCCTGGCCACCATGGGCCCCGGCGTCCCCTACGCCATCGGAGCGAAGTTTGCCCACCCGGACCGGCCCGCCATCGCGCTGGTGGGCGACGGCGCCATGCAGATGAACGGTCTCGCGGAGCTGATCACCGCCGCCAAGTACACGGAGGAGTGGGCCGACCCCCGGCTGGTCGTGGCCGTGCTGAACAACGGAGACCTCAACCAGGTCACCTGGGAGATGCGGGCCATGTCCGGGGCCCCGCAGTTCGAGGAGTCCCAGCACATCCCCGATGTGCCGTACGCCGAGATCGCGCACACGTTCGGCCTCGGAGGCGTACGCGTGGAGAAGCCGGACCAGGTGGAGGCCGCCTGGCGTCAGGCCCTGGCGGCGGACCGGCCCTTCGTGATCGACTTCCGCACCGACCCGGCGGTCCCGCCGATTCCGCCGCACGCCTCGTTCGACCAGGCCGAGGCGACGGCATCGGCGCTGGCGCGGGGCGACAGCGACCGTACCGATGTCGTCAAGCAGGGCATCAAGGCCAAGGTCCAGGAATTCCTGCCGGGCGGCCGGCACCGCGGCACCGGGAACGGCCCGGGCACGGAGGCCTGACATGGCCGTCGACGTGGAGACGGACCTGCCGCTGGATGTGCGCGCCCTGGAGGAGGCACTGCGCGGACGCGTACGCGGAGAAGTGCGCTTCGACGCGGGCAGCAGGGGCGCCTACGCCACGGACGGCTCGAACTACCGGCAGGTCCCGATCGGCGTCGTCGTCCCCCGCGACATCGAGGCCGGCACGGAAGCGGTCGCCGTGTGCGCCCGGTTCGGCGCGCCGGTTCTGTCCCGCGGCGGCGGTACGAGCCTGGGCGGCCAGTGCACGAACACCGCCGTCGTCATCGACTGGACGAAGTACTGCCACCACCTGGTGTCCCTCGACGCCGAGCGCAGGACGTGTGTGGTGGAGCCCGGCATCGTACTGGACGAACTCAATCGCCAACTGTCCGGCGCCCGCCTGAAGTTCGGGCCGAAGCCGTCGACTCACAGCCACTGCTCGCTGGGCGGCATGATCGGCAACAACTCCTGCGGAGGCTCGGCCCAGGCATACGGCAAGACGGTCGACAACGTACGCCGCCTGGAGATCCTCACCTACGACGGAATCCGCTGCTGGGTGGGGCCCACATCGAAGGCGGAGTACGCGTCGGTCGTCGGCGAGGGCGGCCCCCGGGCCCTGCTGTACGAGGGGCTGCGGTCCCTCACCGACCGGTACCTGGCCGACATCAGGCACGGGTTCCCGGACATCCCCCGCCGTGTCTCCGGCTACAACCTGGACTCGCTGCTCCCGGAGAACGGCTTCGACCTCGCCAGGGCCCTCGTCGGAAGCGAGGGCACCCTCGTCACCGTCCTGCGCGCCGAACTGGACCTCGTGCCGGTACCCCCGTACGAGACCATGGTCGTCCTCGGATACGACGACATCTGCGCGGCCGCCGACGATGTGCCCAGGCTTCTGCGTAACGGCGAACCGGAACTGCTGGAGGCTCTGGACGGGCGCATGGCGCAGCTCATGAGGGAGGAGCACTCCCACCTCGATTCGCTGAAGACGTTCCCCGAGGGGGACAGCTGGCTGCTGGTGCAGTTCAGCGGCGAGACCCAGGACGACGCCGACGAGCAGGCGCTGCGCATGCTCGGCGCGCTGGGCCGCAGCAGGGACGACGCGTCGGTGTCCTTCTCCGACGACACCCGGCGCGAGCAGCGGATGCTGGCCGCCAGGGAAGCGGGCCTGGGGGTGACCGCGAGGCCGCCGGACGGCCGGGAGACGTGGGAGGGCTGGGAGGACTCCGCCGTATCCCCGGAGAAACTGGGCGACTATCTGCGGGACCTGAAGGGGCTGTTCGCGGAGTTCGGCTACGGACACCCCTCGCTGTACGGGCACTTCGGCCAGGGCTGCGTCCACACCCGTATCCCCTTCGCGCTGAAGACGGCTGAAGGCGTCGCGGGGTTCCGTGACTTCGTCCGCCGGGCCGCCGACCTCGTCGTCTCGTACGGCGGGTCCCTGTCGGGGGAGCACGGCGACGGCCAGGCGCGCGGTGAGCTGCTGCCGCGGATGTTCGGCGAGCGGCTGGTGACGGCGTTCGGCGAGGTCAAGACACTGTTCGACCCGGACAACCGGATGAACCCGGGCAAGGTCGTGCGGCCCTACCGGGTCGACGAGAACCTGCGGCTCGGACCCGCGTGGCACCCGGAGACCGGCTCCGCCGAATTCGGCTACCCCGAGGACGAGCACCTGTTCAGGCGGGCGGTGATGCGCTGTGTCGGCATCGGCAACTGCCGGTCGCACACCGGCGGCGTGATGTGCCCCTCCTACCGGGCAACCGGCGAGGAGGAGCACTCCACGCGTGGCAGGGCCCGCCTGCTGTTCGAGATGCTGGGCGGCCACGCCGATTCCCCGATCAGTGACGGCTGGCGCTCCACCGAGGTGCGCGACGCGCTGGATCTGTGTCTGGCCTGCAAGGGCTGCAAGTCCGACTGCCCCGTCGGGGTCGACATGGCCACATACAAGGCGGAATTCCTCTCCCACCACTACGCGGGGCGGGTGCGTCCGGCAGCGCACTACTCGATGGGATGGCTTCCCGTGTGGGCGAGGCTGTCCCGGCTCGCACCGCGGCTGGTCAACGCCGCGCTCGTCGCCCCCGGCATCGCTCGCCTCGGGAAGCGCCTGGCGGGGGTGGCCGGTGAGCGTGCGGCACCCGCATTCGCCGAGCGGTCGTTCCTCCAGTGGTGGGCGTCGCGCGGCATGCCGGAGCCCGACCCCGCCG
>DATCWZ010000758.1:0-4470 GCA_036566065.1 Streptomyces sp.
CCGGGGACGCTGCACCGGAGGAGGGCGAGGGCCTGCCCGCGGCGCGGCGCTGGCCCGCGGGACACGACGTACGGCACGAGGTGCACGGCCACGGCTGGGTCCAGGGCAGCGGGGTCGGCCGGGTCACCGTGCGGTTCGAGGAACCCGGCACAGAACCGGGCCGGGTGCGTACATTCCGTACCGACGACCCGGAACTGCGTCCCGCCGATCCGCTTCCGCTGGTCAGGGACCCCGTGGACTACTCCTCCTGGCCGGCCAGCCTGCCGAAGTCCCTGTCGGGGCCCGTCAGGCCGGGCGGCGGCGAGTCGAGACCGTAATGGCGGTACAACTGCAGTTCTTGTTCGGGGGAAAGATGACGGCCGACACCGAAGTCGGGCGCGTTCCTGATCAGGGCGCGGTCGAAGGGGACCAGCAGCGAGTCGTCGACGAATTCACTTGGTTCGAGCGGGACGAACGCGTCCCTGCTGAAGAGACCGGTGCGTACGGCCGCCCATTCGGGAACACCGGTGGCGTCGTCGAGATAGACCTCGTCCACCGTTCCGATCTTGACGCCCCTGCTGTCGAATGCCTTGCGGCCGATCAGGCTGCGCGGATCGATGTCGGTCTGCACGGTGCCTCCCATGGGTCGCGACTGCGTACGGGGGTGGCCGCAACTGCTCCACAGCCACTACGAAAGTGCAGATCCGAGGCGTCGGCCACTCGGGACCGCCTGCGCGTACCCCGCTGGTAGTCTGGTAAACGGCTGCCGACCCCGTGCGGGAGAGTCCTCCGGAGAGACAATCCGGGGGCGCCGAAGGAGCAACTCCTCCCCGGAATCTCTCAGGCACCCGTACCGCACGGACGAGGTCACTCTGGAAAGCAGGACCGGACTCGTGCGGCAGGTGCCGGGCGATCTCCTTCCTCACCGACGGTGAAAACCGGTCGCCCACCGCGGACCGGTGAAGCTCTCAGGTCGAGATGACAGAGGGGGAGGCCGTTCGGGTATCCGCGCCGCGGTGCCCCTCGCAGGTCGTGACAGACCAGGAGGCCTCCACCCATGACCCCCCGACGCACCCCGCTCTCCCAGTTGGAGCAGGGCATTCCCTTCGAGCATCGCCATATCGGGCCCGATGGCGCGGCCCAGGCGAAGATGCTCGCCCAGGTCGGCTACGGATCGCTCGACGACCTCACCGCAGCCGCCGTCCCCGACGCGATCAGGAGCGCGGAGGCGCTGCGGCTTCCGGACGCCCGCACCGAGGCCGAGGTCCTCGCGGAGCTGCGTTCCCTCGCCGACCGCAACCAGGTGCTGGCCCCGATGATCGGGCTCGGCTACTACGGCACGTTCACCCCGCCCGTGATCCTGCGCAACGTCATGGAGAACCCCGCCTGGTACACGGCGTACACGCCCTACCAGCCGGAGATCTCCCAGGGCCGGCTCGAAGCCCTGCTGAATTTCCAGACCATGGTCGCCGAACTGACGGGGCTGCCCACGTCCGGGGCGTCCCTGCTCGACGAGGCCACGGCCGCCGCCGAGGCGATGGCACTGGCGCGCCGGGTCGGCAAGGTCAAGAAGGGCGTCTTCCTGATCGACGCCGACACCCTGCCGCAGACCGTCGCTGTGATCCGTACCCGCGCCGAACCGACCGGTGTCGAGGTAGTCGTCGCCGACCTCACCGACGGCATCCCGGCCGAGGTCGCCGAGCGCGGCGTCTTCGGCGTGCTGCTGCAGTACCCGGGCGCCTCCGGAGCCGTACGCGACCTCGGGCCGGTCATCAGCCGGGCCCACGAGCTCGGTGCGGTCGTCACGGTCGCCGCCGACCTGCTCGCCCTGACGCTGCTCACCTCACCGGGTGAACTGGGCGCGGACATCGCGATCGGCACCAGCCAGCGCTTCGGCGTCCCGATGGGCTTCGGCGGACCGCACGCCGGCTTCATGGCCGTACGCGAGACGTACGCCCGCAGCCTGCCCGGACGCCTCGTCGGCGTCTCCGTCGACGCGGACGGCAACAAGGCCTACCGCCTCGCCCTGCAGACCCGCGAACAGCACATCCGCCGCGAGAAGGCCACCAGTAACATCTGCACCGCTCAGGTGCTGCTGGCCGTGATGGCGGGCATGTACGCCGTCTACCACGGCCCCGAGGGACTGCGCACGATCGCACGGCGTACCCACCGCTACGCCACGATCCTCGCCGCGGGCCTGCGTGCCGCCGGGATCGATGTCCTCCACGGCGCGTACTTCGACACGCTCACCGTGCGGGTCCCCGGCAGGGCCGAGGCCGTCGTCGCCGATGCCCGCGAGCGGGGCGTGAACCTGCGGCTCGTCGACGCCGACCAGGTCTCCATGGCCTGCGACGAGACCACCACCCGAGCGCGGATCGCCGCCGTCTGGGCCGCCTTCGGCGCCGACGGCGACATCGACGCCCTGGACACCACCGTCTCCGACGCGCTGCCCGAAGGACTGCTGCGCACCGGCGACATCCTCACCCACCCGGTCTTCCACCAGCACCGTTCCGAGACGGCGATGCTGCGCTATCTGCGCCGCCTCGCCGACCGCGACTACGCGCTGGACCGCGGCATGATCCCGCTCGGCTCGTGCACCATGAAGCTGAACGCGACCGCCGAGATGGAATCGGTCACCTGGCCCGAGTTCGGCGCCCTGCACCCCTTCGCGCCGGCCGAGCAGGCAGAGGGCTTCCTCACCCTCATCCGGGAGCTGGAGGAGCGCCTCGCGGAGGTCACCGGGTACGACGCGGTCTCCCTCCAGCCCAACGCCGGATCCCAGGGTGAGTTCGCCGGTCTGCTGGCCGTGCGCGCGTACCACAGGGCCAACGGCGACGAAGGGCGCACGGTGTGCCTCATCCCGTCCTCCGCGCACGGCACCAACGCCGCGAGCGCCGTGATGGCGGGCATGAAGGTCGTCGTGGTGAAGACCGCCGACGACGGCGAGATCGACATAGAGGATCTGCGCGCCAAGATCGCCAAGCACCGCGACGAACTCGCCGTGCTCATGATCACGTACCCCTCGACGCACGGCGTGTTCGAGGAGAGCGTCGCCGACATCTGCGGCGAGGTGCACGACGCGGGCGGCCAGGTGTACGTCGACGGCGCCAACCTCAACGCGCTGGTCGGCCTCGCCAAGCCGGGCAAGTTCGGCGGCGACGTCTCACACCTGAACCTGCACAAGACCTTCTGCATCCCGCACGGCGGCGGCGGCCCCGGCGTCGGCCCCATCGGTGTGCGGGCGCACCTCGCCCCGTATCTGCCGAACCACCCGCTGCAGCCCGCCGCAGGCCCGGAGACCGGCATCGGTCCCGTGTCCGCTGCGCCCTGGGGCTCGGCGGGCATCCTGCCCATCTCCTGGGCGTATGTACGCCTGATGGGCGCTGAGGGCCTCAAGCACGCGACGCAGGTCGCCGTACTCGCGGCCAACTACATCGCGAAGCGCCTTGAGCCGCACTTCCCGATCCTCTACAACGGCCCGGCCGGACTCGTCGCGCACGAGTGCATCGTGGACCTGCGGCCGATCTCCCGGGCCACCGGCGTCAGCATCGACGACGTCGCCAAGCGGCTGATCGACTATGGCTTCCACTCGCCGACCATGTCGTTCCCGGTCGCCGGGACGCTCATGATCGAGCCGACGGAGAGCGAGGACCTCGCCGAGCTCGACCGCTTCTGCGACACCATGATCGCGATTCGCGGCGAGATCGACAAGGTCGCCTCCGGCGAGTGGAGCGCGGACGACAACCCGCTCAGCAACGCCCCGCACACGGCGGCGGCGCTGGGCGGCGAGTGGACGCACGGCTACAGCCGCGAGGAGGCCGTCTTCCCCGCCGGGGTCGCGGCCGCCGACAAGTACTGGCCGCCGGTGCGCCGGATCGACGGTGCGTTCGGTGACCGTCACCTCGTGTGCTCCTGCCCGCCCCTGGACGAGTACGACAACTGACCGGGTGCGGCGCCTGACAACGGCGGCTGACATGCGTGGGGGCCGGTGCGGAGACTTCTCCGGGCCGGCCCCTTTCGTACGGCCGCGTCAGGCGGCTTTCATCACCCCGCCCCTTTCCAGCGGCCGGTGCGGGGCGATGACCTGCCCGTCCGGGAGCAGTTCGCCGGTGTCCTCGAAGAGCAGGACGCCGTTGCACAGCAGGCTCCAGCCCTGCTCCGGGTGGTGTGCCATCAGACGTGCGGCTTCCCGGTCGGCGGAGTCGGCGGTCGGGCAGGGTGGCTGGTGCTGACACATGGGTGGGTTCTTTCGCTGCGTTGAGTTGAGTGTGCTGCGGCTTGATGATGCGTTCATGGCCGCCCCCGTATCGGTCGGTGCTGTCCCAGTGTTGCCCCACGGGAGTCAATCCGCAGGGATTTCGCGGCAGCTCTTGTTCCCCCTTCATGACGCGTCACCCGGCCGGACGGTTCAACGCAACTACCCTGTCCCTTCGGATGGTTCGGGGTGGTCCGAGGGGGCTAGTCCGGTCGGGTACGGATGCGCCCCCGCCG
>DATCWZ010000257.1:0-3050 GCA_036566065.1 Streptomyces sp.
GGCCCGGCTCTCGGCGGCCCGCGCCGCGGTCACGGCACGCGCCGAGCAGTTGCACATGCCGCAGGAGAACCTGATCACCCCGGACACCGTGCGCCGGGTGTGCTGGGAGCCGCCGAAGTCGCTGACCGCGGACGCGGTGGAGAGCGCTCTCGCCGGGCACGGGGCGCGCCGCTGGCAGATCGAGCAGGTCGCCCCGCTCCTGCTGCGGGCCCTCGACACCGCCGGCTGAGCCGCCGCGGCCCGGGGTGAGACGGCCCGTACCGCCGGAATCCGCGCGGAACGGGGAGCGAATTCAAGCCAGGTTGCCCGCCCTGCCATGGGCCATTGGTGGGGCGGGTTTCCTGTGACCTGTGCCGCTCCGGCCGTGGGGGGTGGGCAGTCTGGTTACCCGCGAGTAGCATGAGGGTGGCGGCGCGCTCACCGGCGTGCCACGCAGCAGTGCCATCCCGCACCCTGGAGGAGAGCCACCGTGCCTCGTACCATCAGGGACGTCGTCTTCGTCGACGGCGTCCGCACCCCGTTCGGCAAAGCGGGCCCCAAGGGCATCTACCACGAGACCCGCGCCGACGACCTCGTCGTGAAGGCCATCCGGGAGCTGCTGCGCCGCAACCCGGATCTGGACCCCGCCAGGATCGACGAGGTCGCCATCGCGGCGACCACGCAGATCGGTGACCAGGGCCTCACCCTCGGCCGTACCGCCGGAATCCTCGCCGGTCTGCCGACGTCGGTGCCCGGTTTCTCCATCGACCGCATGTGCGCGGGCGCCATGACGGCCGTCACCACGACGGCCGGCTCCATCGCCTTCGGCGCGTACGACGTCGTCGTCGCGGGCGGTGTCGAGCACATGGGCCGCCACCCGATGGGCCAGAGCGTGGACCCGAACCCGCGCTTCGTATCGGAGAAGCTGGTCGACGAGTCCGCCCTGTTCATGGGCATGACCGCGGAGAACCTGCACGACCGGTATCCCACGATCACCAAGGAGCGCGCCGACGCGTACGCGGTGGCCTCGCAGGAGAAGGCCGCCAAGGCGTACGCGAACGGCCGGATCCAGCAGGACCTGGTGCCGATCGCGGTGCGCCGCACCAACGCCGAGGCCGGGGAGACGGGCTGGGGCCTGGTCACCGCCGACGAGCCGATGCGCCCGGGCACCACCATGGAGTCGCTGGCGAACCTCAAGACCCCGTTCCGCGCCCACGGCAAGGTGACGGCGGGGAACGCGGCGGGGCTGAACGACGGCGCCACCGCCTCGCTGCTCGCCGCCGAGGACGTGGCCCGCGAGCTGGGCCTCCCCGTCAGGATGCGGCTCGTCTCGTACGCCTTCGCGGGCGTCGAGCCGGAGGTCATGGGCTACGGTCCCATCCCCGCGACGGAGAAGGCGCTGGCCAAGGCCGGGCTGTCCATCGGGGACATCGGTCTCTTCGAGATCAACGAGGCCTTCGCCGTACAGGTGCTCGCCTTCCTGGAGCACTACGGCATTGCCGACGACGATCCCCGGGTCAACGAGTACGGCGGCGCGATCGCCTACGGCCACCCGCTGGCGTCCTCCGGCGTACGTCTGATGACGCAGCTCGCCCGTCAGTTCGAGGAGCACCCCGAGGTCCGCTACGGCGTGACGACCATGTGCGTCGGCTTCGGCATGGGCGGCACCGTCGTCTGGGAGAACCCGCACTTCGACACCGCCGGAGGCACCAAGTGAGTTCCACCGCTGAGCTTCTGAAGGGCGCGGCCGAGCTGTTCCCCGACGAGGTCGTCACGCAGGCGCACGTACGCCACCTCGACCTCCCGGCGGGTGCGGGCAGGTTCGCGCTCATCACCCTGGACAATGGCCTGGACCACACCAAGCCGACGACCTTCGGACCGCAGTCGCTGGCGAACCTGAACGCCGCCATCGACCAGGTCGAGAAGGAGGCCGCCGAGGGCTCGGTCACCGGTGTCGGCATCACGGGCAAGCCGTTCATCTTCGCGGTCGGCGCCGACCTCAAGGGCGTGGAGCTGCTGAAGCGGCATGAGGACGCGCTGGCCATCGGCAAGGGCGGCCACGACGTCTTCCGCCGGCTGTCCGGCCTCGCGGTCCCCACGTTCGCGTACTACAACGGCGCGGCCATGGGCGGCGGTGTCGAGGTCGGCCTGCACTGCTCGTACCGCACCGTCTCCAAGGCGCTGCCCGCCTTCTCGCTGCCCGAGGTGTTCCTCGGCCTGGTCCCCGGTTGGGGCGGCTGCACGCTGCTGCCCAACCTGATCGGCGCGGACCGCGCGGTCACGGTGATCATCGAGAACTCGCTCAACCAGAACCGTCAGCTCAAGGGCGAGCAGGTCTTCGAACTCGGCATCGCCGACGCGCTCTTCGAGGGCGCCGACTTCCTGGAGCAGTCGCTGATCTGGACGGCGTCCGTGCTGAACGGCACGCTCGCGGTGGAGCGCCCCGGGGTGGACCGCGGGGACGCCTGGGACCGGGCCGTCGCCCGCGGCAGGGCCGTCGCCGACTCCAAGGTGCACGGCGCGGCCCCGGCCGCGTACCGCGCGCTGGACATCATCGCGGCGGTCAAGGACGGCGACCTGGGCGCCGGGTTCGACGCCGAGGACCAGGCACTCGCGGACCTGATCATGGGCGGCGAGCTGCGCTCGGGGATCTACTCCTTCAACCTGGTCCAGAAGCGCGGCAAGCGCCCGGCCGGTGCCCCGGACAAGTCCCTGGCCCGCCCGGTCACCAAGGTCGGCGTGGTGGGCGCGGGCCTGATGGCGAGCCAGCTCGCCCTGCTGTTCCTGCGCCGCCTGGAGGTCCCGGTCGTCCTCACGGACATCGACCAGGCGCGCGTCGACAAGGGCGTGGGCTATGTCCACGGCGAAATCGACAAGCTGCTCGGCAAGGGCAGGATCAACCAGGACAAGGCCAACCGCCTCAAGGCCCTGGTGACCGGTGTGCTGGACAAGGCGGAGGGCTTCTCCGACGCGGACTTCGTCATCGAGGCCGTCTTCGAGGAGATCGGCGTCAAGCAGCAGGTGTTCGCGGAGGTCGAGGCGGTCGTCCCGGCGCACGCGATCCTCGCCAC
>DATCWZ010000798.1:0-2156 GCA_036566065.1 Streptomyces sp.
GTCATGCTCGACCAGGACGAGCCGGAACACGGGATGCAAGCACTGCGCTCGTCCGTCGGCATCGCGTCCACCGAACGCGTCCGCGGGGCCGAGCCCGAGAGCTCCGCCGAACTCCTGCAACGCCCCGATGTATCCGTGCTCATCGACGAGCTCGGCGTCGCCGTCGTGGATGTGGAGCCGGACCAGCGCCATGCGCTGGCGATGACGGCCGAGAGAGAGTCCACGATCATCGCGGCAGAGCCGGAACGCATCATGCACGCCTCTGTGATCACCGAACCCAAGCAGATGGTGACCGGGTTCTTCCCGAGCTACCGCAGCGACGAGGAAGAGGTCGACCGCCAGACCAGGGTCGCGGGGGCCGCAGGGCTGGGCCCGGCCTGGGACGAGCACCAGACGACCTGGGGGCAGCAGGCGACCCGGGCGAACTGGTCCCTCCTGACCGGACGTGACGTGAAGGTTGCCGTCCTCGACACCGGCGTGGACACCGACCACAAGGATCTGGCCGGATGCATCCACAAGACGGCATCCTTCGTACCGGGCTCGACCGTGGAGGACGTCAACGGCCACGGCACGCACTGCATCGGCACCGTAGCGGGCCCCAGCGAGTCCGGTCATACGATCCGCTACGGCGTGGCCGGTGGCGCCCGGATACTCGCCGGCAAGGTACTCAACGACCGTGGCCGAGGCCCCGACGGCCAGATCCTGCTGGGTATCGCCTGGGCGGTCGAGCAGGGCGCACGCGTCATCTCCATGTCACTCGGCTCCCCGGTCGAGCCGGGCGAACTGTTCCCGCAGGTATACGAGCTCGCGGCCCAGCGCGCGCGTCGGCGCGGGGCGCTGATCGTCGCCGCGGCGGGCAACGACAGTCGACGGCCCCACTTCGTCGCGCCCGTGGAGCGGCCGGCCAACTGCCCCTCGATCCTTGCGGTGGGCGCGCTCGGCAAGGACCTGGCACCGGCCAGGTTCTCCTGCGGAGCCGTCAATGGCAGGGGCGGCGAGGTCAACATCGCCGCACCCGGCGTCGAAGTGTTCTCGGCCGCCCCGGACGACACCTACCAGACCCTGGACGGCACCAGCATGGCCACGCCGCACGCCGCTGGTGTGGCGGCGCTGATCGCGGAGGCACATCCCGACGCTTCGGCGGCCGACCTCGGTGCCCGCCTGGTATCCGGGGCATACCCGCTGACGCATTCCGCCAAGGACGTCGGCTCGGGTCTGCTCCAGGCGCCGTGAGCGAGGCCTCCGGCTCCCGGCCGACCGGAGTCATCGTCTCCGTCGACCTCGACCGGTACGCACAGGTCGTGGAGGCCGCACGCCGGGTCGGGCTGGTGGTCACGGGCGAGCAGCAGGTGCTCGGCACGCTGACCGGCACGATCGCCGAAAGCCGGCTCCCCGCCCTGCGGGCAATCGACGGCGTCGAGGCCGTCGACCGGGAGCAGATCATCAACCTCCCCCCACCCGATTCACCGATCCAGTGAGTCCTACGGTGCGCCCCCGGCGGCGGGGCGCACCCTGGCGGCGAGCGTTTGCGGAGCGAAGGGCGTCGGGCGCACGCTGGAAATACCTGTGACCCGTGGTAATCGGGTCAGGAAGCGAGGCTCACGATGAGCGTTCTCAGGGAACAAATCGACATCGCTGCTCCGGCGACCGCGGCCTGGGACCAGCTTCACCGGTTCAACGATTATCCGAAATTCGTAGCCGGCATGCTGCATGCACGTACGGAGAGCGCCGATCAGGCCCGGATCAACGTCACGGCAGGCGGCACCGAGCGGGCGATCGAGGCCCACATCGTCGACGGAGACCGGCTGATGACCTGGGAAACCGACAGCCCAGGTCTGAGGGGAGAGTTCGCCGTACGGCCGCTGGACGCCGACCACACCCGTGTCCAGGTCAGGCTTGAATACGACCCGGACTCGGTGCACGAAACCTTCGGCGGGCCCAGGGGCTTCGCCCAGTCCGACGCGCTCGCCCAAGCCGTCCAGCGCAACCTCGAACGTTTCAAGAGCCTGGTCGAGAGTTGATCCACTCAAGTTCCGTTGCGGCGTAGCCTGCTTCCGTGACCGAGAACATAGCCCGGCATGACATGCCTGGTGGGGCTGAAGCGGACGGGTTCGCCGAAAGGTTGGGCGGACGGCTGGTTAAGGAGATCGACGGGC
>DATCWZ010000801.1:0-4717 GCA_036566065.1 Streptomyces sp.
TGCAACTCCGCCCGCTCGGCGGTGGCCGCAAGTGGGACGCACACCCTACCCGCGTACGACCGGCCGACCCCGCCGAGTTGCTGAGCGCCCGCGTCGCCGAGGCCAACGCCCGCAGCCGTTCCGGTCTCGGTCTCGGCGATATACGCGGCGCCCCGCACACCGACCGGGCCGAGGATGGCACCAGGTGACCACGGCGTGTCGGAGTCTTGCCCCTGCTGGCAAGCCCCGCAGGTGGTAGGCGAGTTTGTGCGACATCCTGTGAGTTCCCCTGAGGCCGGCTGGGTGCTCTGCGACTCTGTGACGTAACTTCGGGATTCTTGAAGCGTTCTCACCTCGTCCGACCGATCCGCAGTCCGGACTGAAGGCGAGAAGGCTCGGGTTGACGGTCGTACGGGGCCTGCGCCGGCAATGGGCGCCCGCGTTGACGGAGGAGCTTGAGCGGTTCGAGGCCGACATGCTGTCCGGGTTTGTTCTCGCGCGAGCCTCAGCAATGCAGGTGGACGGCACGATCCGCGGGGACGTCGGTCACCTGGATCAGATCAGGACCTGATTGGGCCGACCGCTGTGGGACATGGAGCCGGCCGACGCCGACGCATACTCCGAGAAAGTGCTGCGTGGCTCGCCGATGAACCGGCCGCGCTGGGCCAAGGACGCCCAACTGCGGATCTCGCCCTGGATGCGACGCTGGAGCGACTCCGCGTCGACCGGCAACTCGAAGAAGCCCTGACCCACGGGCCTGATCCTCTGCATCTCGCTGAGGTGTTCGGCTCGACGAGAAGACCGCGACGCGCTATGCGGACTCCGCACGGACGCTGCTGGAACCGGCCGCAGAACAAGCCCGCGAGAGCCAGCAGTGACCTTCTGCCATTCTGCTTGCCATGTCCGCACGAAATCGAAGACTGCCCCGGCACCGTGCCTGGCCCCTGACCACCACCGACATCAACGAGTATCTCGGCTCTTACATGAGCCGCGTCACGGACCTGCGGTTCCTCACGGGCCATGGCAGCGGGACCATCATCCTGGGAGCGGCATGGGTTGCTCCGAACCCCCGTAACTACGGCCGCGCCATCCACCCGGACACGCTCGGCTTCCGCATAGACGTCCTCCCGGTCAATGCCACTGATCGTGCTGCAACCCGCGCTGTTCTACGAGCGCATGCCCTCCCGCAACTCCACGAATGGATCACGCAGGCGATCGATGCCGACGAGACCTGGCAACTGACTGACCACCAACACTACTGGCGGCTCACCGACGGCCACCTCACGCACCGCGACGAATCGTGAACCAAGCTCGGACTACAACGCACATCCCCACATCAGCAAGGTCAGCGCACGGGTTCACAACCAACCGAAGGGACCACACCCGGAAATCAGGACACCCACCTGCGGGTTCCCACCGAGAAACCTTCAGTTCCCTTGAACCCACGGGACTCATGGGGGCGTAGCAACATCGGAGCTGCAAGTCCCGGTCCCTGACAATGTCGTTAGCATGATCAGATGACGGAATTCATTGCCCTTGGTGACAGAACGGAATGGCAAGAGGACTTCGAGCAGCGGCTTCGCGCCTCGTATACCGCCGCCGGGCTGGGTACGAGTGCTGTGGAGCGCAGGCTCCAGGCATTATGTGATGGCATCGGCGATTGGACCATCGCCGAAATCACGGACGCCGGGACCCGTGTGGGATACATCGCTGTGGCCGTGGCCGACGACAACGGTACGCTCGCAGGCCGTATCGGCGACCTGCGGGTCGACGCGCCCTACGTCGGCCGGGGGCATGAGCAGGCCGCCCGCTCCTGGGCCGAGGCCTGGTGCGCAAAGCGCGGCGCACACCGACTGGACGTAAGGCTCACCAAGCCCGCGGACAAGTTGTTCGGCGGCTACTCCGTCCGGGGCCAGACCAGGATGCGCCTCATCACTTCCCTGCCGGAACCCCCCAACGGAGTCCTGGCGCGGCCGATGACCGAGACCGACTATCCCCAGTGGCTCGCCTCCGAGAAGGCGGCCTACGTCGGCGACATCGTTCGGGCAGGCGCCCTGAGCCCCGAGGAGGCCGTACGCAAGTCCGACCGCGACTTCGCGGAACTGCTCCCCCAGGGCCTGGCCACGCCCGACAACACCTTCCTGGTGCTCCAGGCAGCGGGCGAGCAGATCGGCACTGGCTGGTTGAAGCACGACTTCCTCCCCGGCGTCACCTTCGGTTATGCGCTGCACGTCCACGAGCGGCACCGCGGCAAAGGCTACGGTCGGGCCGCGATGGCGGTTGGCGAGAAGGCCACGCTCGCGGCCGGCGATTCGGCGCTGATGTTCAGCGTGTGGGGCGGCAACGAGGTGGCGATGAACCTCTACACAAGCGCCGGCTACCGGGTCATGGAGGAGAACCGTTCCATCGACCTCCCCCACACAACCGACTCCGGCTCCACAGCCTGACGCGGCTCACGACACGGCAGAACCTCTGACGGGGAGCTCCAGCGGGATTGGCGGTCGAGTCGTCGCCTGGGCTCCGGGAGCAGTTCAGGTTCACCACGAGCGCTTTCCTCGTACTCGGGGAAGCAGGTTCGCCGGGCCATGGGATCTGGCCGTTGACGCTCTACCCGGGCGGCGGGCGTGACGGCACGGTGGACCGGCACCCGCACCACCTTCGCTCCAGTGCTATCCGGGTACGAGGACGGCGGCGCCGCTCACCCGGTCGGCGGCCAGATCCCTCAGAGCCTGGTCGGCGCGGCTCAGCGGGTAGGGGCTGACGGTGACCCGCATGCCGATCCGTGCGGCCGTGTCCAGGAAGTCGCGGCCGTCCTGCCGGGTGTTGGAGGTGACGCTGCGAAGGTTCCGTTCCTCGAAGAGGTGCCGCTGGTAATTGAGCGCGGGGATGTCGGTGAGATGAATGCCTGCGATGGCGAGTGTTCCCGAACGGTCCAGTGCCTCCAGCGCCGGGGGCACGAGATCGCCCACCGGTGCGAACAAGATCGCGGAATCCAGTGGTTCGGGTGGGCGGTCGTAGGCGCCGCCCACTGAAGAGGCACCCAGGTTGGTGGCGAGTTCACGGGCGCGTGCAGAGCGGGTCAGCACGTGCACGTTCGCTCCTTCGGCCAGGGCAACTTGCGCCGCCAGATGGGCCGAGGCCCCGAAGCCGTATATCCCCAGCCTGCCGCCGGGCGGCAGGAGGCTGCGGCGCAAAGCGCGGTAGCCGATGATCCCGGCACACAGCAGCGGCGCCAGCAGCGCAGCGTCCTGATCCTCGGGGAGCCGATAAGCGTAGTCGGCCGGCACGAGGGCAATATCGGCGAAACCGCCGTCCGCGTCCCAGCCGGTGTACAGGGAGGCCTGGCAGAGGTTTTCCCGGCCCGCACGGCAGTAGCGGCAGTCACCGCAGGTGCTGCGCAGCCACGCCCCTCCCGCCCGGTCACCGACCTGGAACCCCGTGACGGATTCGCCAACGGCTTCCACGCGGCCGACGATCTCGTGGCCGGGAATGGTCGAAGCCCTGTGCGGACGCAGGTCGCCCTCGGCAAGGTGCAGGTCAGTGCGGCACACACCGCATGCTTCCACCCTCAGCAAAAGTTCACCGGGCCCTGGCAAGGTCACCGCACGCCGCACACGCACCAGCGGACCTTCCACGACCGGACGGGGGCTCTCTACTGCCCACCCGGCGAGCATGTCCGAACCCTGCTTATACCCCATACGTTCAGCCTGCTTCCGGCTGACAGATCAGGCAAACGCTCACCACGGAGCGGTGGGCTGCCCATGAGAGGGGGGCGCGGTCGCAGGGCCGGAATCCGCCTGGCGTACGTCCGTGGCACGGGCCGTTCGCCGACGGCAAAAGCCGCACCGCACCGCGGCCGGGGCGCGCGCGTGACCGCCCCGGCTGCGGTGCGGGTGGGCGTTACTCCTCGTCGCGTAGTTCGGCTGCCAGGGAGGTCAGCGGCTCCGCCGCTTCGGTGTGGCCCAGGGTGGTCAGGCGGGTGACCGCCGCATCGAGGCGGGTCAGGGCAGGGGCGGTGCGTTCCAGGTAGATGCCCTCCACCGCGCCCGCGAGGCGGACGCACTCGGCCCACTCGCCCGCCTGGTCCGCTTCCTCGCCCGGGTCACCGAGCAGGGCGAGGGCCTTCTCCAGGGCCGCCAGGGATTCCTCGTACGCACCGACGTACGCGTGGACGCGGCCGTATTCGTAGGCCAAGGCCGTGTCCAGGGAGCGGCCCCGGGCCTCGTACTCGGCGGCACGGGCCTCGTCGGCGATCCCGCCCGCTTCCTTGAGGTGGGCCAGGGCGCCGGGCAGACCGGCGGATCCCTGGCGCTGGGCCTGGAGGCGAGCGAGTTCACGCAGGCAGTTGCTGAGCTGCTCGTAGCGCGGGGACTCGCCGTGGGCGGCGAGTGCCTGGTCCGCGACTTCGCGGGCCCGGTCGAACTCGCCGGACTCGGCAAGGAGTACGGCGGTCTCCGCGGCGATCATGGCATGGCTGCC
Organism: Streptomyces sp.; assembly: GCA_036566065.1. Classification (GTDB taxonomy): domain Bacteria; phylum Actinomycetota; class Actinomycetes; order Streptomycetales; family Streptomycetaceae; genus Streptomyces. The sequence continues at coordinate 4,459 of DATCWZ010000801.1, forward strand.
CGGGTCGTCGTCCCAGCCCGCCGACTCGGCCGCGAGGGCGACGAGTTCCACCGTGGCGGCCTTGAGGTCCTCCCCCTCGTGCAGCGCGCGGGCGCGGGTCAGGCGGAGCTGAGCCAGGGCAGCCGGACGGACGCGTTCTGCACCTTCGGCAACGCGGCCCAGCTCAGCCTCGACCTGGGCCGCGTCGAGGACTGCATCGCCCTGCTCGACTCTCTCCTGGCCGATCCGGACGTCGTCGCCGGAGAGCTGGACGACCGGC
>DATCWZ010000751.1:0-3256 GCA_036566065.1 Streptomyces sp.
TTGTCCGCCGCCGCCCGCGCGTGCAGCGGACGTTCGCGTACGGCGTCGAGCAGCGCCCGCAGCGCGGCGGTCGCCAGGCCCCGGCCCCAGTGCGCCCTGTCGATCCAGTACGTGACCTCGCGCTCGGCCGGAGATCCGTACACCCCCACATTGCCGACCACCTCGCCGTCGGCGAGCACGGTACGCATGAGAACGGCGTCCGACGCCCTGATACGCGCCCAGTGGGCGTTGAACGCGGCCCGGTCGGTGGGATCCTCGCTGGTGAACGCCGCCATCCGGGTCGCCTCCGGGTCGCTCATGAAGGCGAAGAACAGCGGCAGGTCCCCGTCGCGTACCTCCCGCAGGGTGATTCGCATCGCTCACAGCCTCCGGGTCGCGAGCGCCAGCCGGTCGCGCGCGTCGAACAGCGCGTCCTTGACCGTCTGTTCATGTGCCGGCGTGAGCCGGGCGACCGGCACCGAACAGCTCACGGCGTCGCGCGCCGGGGTGCGGTACGGGATGGCGACGCCGAAGCAGCGCAGCCCCAGCGTGTTCTCCTCGCGGTCCACCGCGTACCCCCGCTCGCGGATCAGCCGCAGCTCCTCGATCAGCTTCTCCCGGTCAGTCACGGTGTTCTCCGTCAGCGCGGGCAGCGTCGCGGGCAGCATCGCCCGGACCTGCTCGTCGCTGTGGGTGGCCAGCAGCGCCTTGCCGAGCGAGGTGGAGTGAGCGGGCAGCCGGCGGCCGACCCGGGTGAAGGGGCGCAGATAGTGCTGGGACTGCCGGGTCGCGAGGTACACCACGTTCGTCCCGTCGAGCCGGGCCAGGTGGATGGTCTCCGTCGTGTCGTCGGCGAGCCGGTCCAGGGTGGGGCGGGTGGCGGCCACCACCTCGTCGCCGTCGATGTACGACGTGCTGACGAGCAGGGCGCGCACCCCGATGCCGTACCGGGTGCCCGTCGCGTCCGTCTCCACCCAGCCGAGGTCCACAAGCGTGCGCAGCAGCATGTACAGGCTGGACTTGGGATAGCCGACGGCCTCCTGGACCGAGGCCAGCGAGTGCATACCGGGCCGCCCCGCGAAGTATTCGAGGAGCTCCACCGTCCGTACCGCGGACTTGACCTGTGCCCCACCGGACTCGGCAGCCGACATCGACCTGCGCCCCTTCCAGCCATCCCGCCCGGAACCCGCGGCGAAGCCCGCGACTTCTTGCCAACACTGAACACCCGCAAATAGAGTCCCCTGCATATTCACGATCGGGAACTCTGTTCAGAATACCGAACAACTTCTGATATGTGGCAGTCGGCCGGAAGGAAAAAGCGGTGGCAGCAGCACCAGTCTGGAGCGTCGACCCCCGAACCGGGAAGCAGCGTGAACAGGTCGCCGTGGAGGCTACCGCGCAGGAGATAGACCGCGCGGTCCGGGCAGCCCACGCCGTACGCGGCGCCCTCGCCGACCGCGGCGTACGGGCCGCGTTCCTCCGTACGGCAGCCGACCTCCTCGCCGAGGCCGGCGAGCACGTCATCGAGGCCGCCGACGCGGAGACCGCGCTCGGCCCGGCCCGGCTCACCGGCGAACTCGCCCGTACGACAGCCCAGCTGCGCGCCTTCGCGGACGTCGTCGACGAGGGCGCGTACCTCGACATCCGCATCGACCACGAGGACGGCAGCCGGACGCCGCCGTGGCCGGATCTGCGCCGCTACAAGATCCCGCTCGGCGTCGTCGCCGTCTACGCGGCCGGCAACTTTCCGCTCGCCTTCTCCGTCCCGGGCGGCGACACCGCCAGCGCGCTCGCCGCGGGCTGCCCGGTCGTCGTCAAGGCGCACCCCGATCACCCCGCCACCTCCGAGATCTGCGCCTCCGTCCTGCGCAGGGCCGCTGCCCGGGCGGGCCTGCCCGAGGACGTGCTCATCCTGGTGCACGGCTTCGAGGCGGGCATCGAGCTGGTCAGACACCCGCTGGTCGCCGCCGCGGGCTTCACGGGCTCGGTACGCGGCGGACGCGCGCTGTTCGACGCGGCGGCCGCCAGGCCCGCCCCGATCCCCTTCCACGGCGAGCTCGGCTCCCTCAACCCCGTCGTGGTCACCGAGGCCGCCGCAGCCGAACGCGGCGAGCAGATCGGCGCCGGGCTCGGCGCCTCGATGACCCTGGGCGCCGGACAGTTCTGCACCAAGCCCGGCTTCGTCCTGGCCCCGGCCGGTGAGGCGGGCGACCGGCTGCTGAAGTCCCTCACCGAGACGGTCAGCGGCAGCGGCTCCGGCGTCATGCTCGACCACCGGATGCGGGACGCGTTCCTCGCGGGCGTACGCGAACGGGCCGGGCTGCCGGGCGTCGACGCCCCCGTCACCCCCGGCGCGGCCAGTGAGCACACCGTGTCCGCGGGCTTCCTGACCGTCCCGGCCCGCCGTCTGGCCGCCGCGGGACCGCACGACGCACTCCTGGAGGAGTGCTTCGGCCCGGTCACCGTCGTCGCGCGCTACGACTCCGAGGACGAGATCACCGCCGTACTCTCCCGGCTCCCCGGCAACCTCACCGCGACCCTGCACATCGCCGCCGAGGAGGCCCAAGGCGGCGCCGCCGGACTCCTGGCGGAGCTCACCCCGCTGGCCGGGCGCGTCCTGGTCAACGGCTGGCCGACCGGGGTGGCCGTCGCCCCCGCCCAGCACCACGGCGGCCCCTACCCGGCCACCACCTCCACCTCCACCTCGGTCGGCGCCACCGCGATCGAACGCTGGCTGCGCCCCGTCAGCTACCAGTCCACCCCGGACGCGCTGCTGCCACCGGAACTGCGCGAGGACAATCCGCATGGCCTGCCCCGCCGCGTGGACGGCCGCATGGACGGGGGCCGGGCATGACGACCACGCCGCAGCCCGCCGGACTGCCCTTCGAGCTCAGCCGGTTCGGCCCCGAGGCCGAATGGACGTACGAGGACGGGGTGCTGACCGGCAGGTCCGGGCCGCGCCAGGACCGCTTCGTCCCGCCCGGCGGCACCGACCTGGAACCGGCCTCGGACGCGCCCCGTTTGCTGGGCCCGGTGCCGGAGGGCGACTTCCAGCTCATCGCCCGGGTGAAGGTGGCCTTCGCCGCCGCCTTCGACGCGGGGGTGCTCTATCTCCATGTAGGGGAGCGGGAGTGGGCGAAGCTCTGCCTCGAACTCTCCCCGGACCGCCCCACCATCTGCACCGTCGTCACCCGGGGTCATTCCGACGACGTCAACTCCGCAGTCGTGGAAGGCGACAGTTGCTGGCTGCGGCTGAGCCGTACCGGCAGGGCGTTCG
>DATCWZ010000330.1:0-2894 GCA_036566065.1 Streptomyces sp.
CAGCCGCTCCCTGGCCGCAGCGGTGTTGCCCGCCACGGGTGCGGCGGCCGCCTCGGTGTAGCGCTCGCGCACCGCCGTCAGGGTGGCCTCCGCCGTGGAGATCTGCCCCGCCAGATCGCGGGCGGCGGCGACCGCGGACGCCAGGGCCTGCGGAGCGGTGCGTTCCAGGGCGCGCAACTGGTCGAAGTCGTCGGACACCGCGTCCAGCCGCCGGTTGGCGCGGTCGCAGCAGGCGATGATCTCGTCGAGCATCCCGCGGCGTGCCGCGTCGTCCTCGGGGAGGGCGTCGTCGAGCTGCTGCCGCAGCCGGAAGGCCGCCGTCAGTTCGGCCCTGGCCTCCTCGACCGCCGTGGCGTAAGGGGAGGCGGCCTGCTCCCCGAACTGCGCGGTGGCGAAGCCGAGCTCCTCCTCGCTGGTGCGTACGGCGTCATCCGTGTCGACCAGGTCCGCCTTCGAGCGGGCGTCGAGATCGGCGAGCGGAGTCACCGCTTCCGGGGGCGGGCCCGCGCCCGCACCGTCGCGTCCCCAGCCCGTGGCCGCCGGGGTCGTACGCCGTGAGGCCCGCCTCCTGCGCCGGGTGTACGCGTATCCGGCCGCCGCTGCCGCCGCGACGACCAGGGCAAGGGGCAGGGCGAGATCCCGGGTCCCGGTGCCGCCGGACACGCCGTCTGTGCCCGGATCTGCTGCGCCCGGGGTGATGGCAGGGGTGGACACGGGCTGCCCGGCGAGCACGGCCGCGTAGCCGTCGGCCGCGCCGATCGCCGCTCCGGCCCAGTCGCTCTGCCGGAGGGCCGGTTCGATCGCGGTACCGGCCACCTCCCGGAGCTGCGCGTCGGTCAGCGGCGATGCCGGGTCGACCGCGTAGGCGTACTGCCGGTCGTGCGTGGCCACGGCGAGCAGCGCGTCGTCCTGGCCCAGACCGTTGCGGTCGGCCGTCTCGTCGGCCCAGCGCTGCGGGGAGCGGCCGGAGAAGTCGCGTACGTACGCGACGAAGAGCTGGATCCGATGGTTATCGAACAGTTTGTCGAGAGCGGCGTTCACCTGGGTGCCGCGGTCACCGAGCGCGTCCACCTTGTCGGTGATCTGCCCGTCACGTGACAGGACGACGGGTCCGTCGGCGGCCGCCGGGGCGGTGAGCAGGCCGAACCAGCACACGGCGGCCACCGCGGCGAGGAGGGCCCCGCCGGGTATGCGGGACCGGGTGCGGCTCGCTGACTGCGTCACATGTCGAAGCTATGTGCCCTCCGGACCCCCCGCGACCCGGCCCGCGGTGCGCCGTCCGGCCGTGGTGGGGGGCCGCCCGGGTGACGTTCGCGGTGGCCTGGGTCGTGTCTGCGCCGACTCACGGGCGCGGATGAGTTCAGTGGATCAGCGAACCAGTGTGATCAACTGCAAATGCCACCAACACGCATCATCCGGTCCATTCCGGTACGGGTGGACCGAGCCGGCCCCGGAGGTATCAGACATGTCCCACGTCGGCGTCCCGCGCGGGACGGTCCGCAAACGCCGCTCGCTCGCGCTCCTCACAACGGGTGTGCTCACCATCCCCGCGCTGGCCGGATGCGGTTCCGGCGGCGGGGACACGGTCTCCGTAGCGGCCCCGCAGGACATCGCCCCGGCGGCCCGGCAAAGCGTCAGCGACGGCTCCACCGCCACCTGGGCGATCGACGCGATGCCCGCCACGCTGAACGCCTACCAGGCCGACGCGGACAGTGCGACAACCCGGATCACCGGCGCACTGCTCCCCTCGCTCTTCCCGATGAACGCGCAGGGCAGGCCGCAGCTCAACCCGGACTATCTGGAGTCGGCGAAGGTCATCGACGAGGAGCCCCGGCAGGTCGTGCTCTACAAGCTCAACCAGCAGGCCGTGTGGAGCAACGGACGGGAGATCGGGGCCCCCGACTTCGTCGCCCAGTGGCGTGCCCTGAGCGGCAAGGACTCGGCATTCTGGACCGCACGCAACGCCGGCTACGACCGGATCGAGAAGATCGAGCGGGGCGCCGACGATCTCCAGGTCCGGGTCACCTTCTCCAAGCCGTACGGGGAATGGCGCTCCCTCTTCTCACCGCTGTACCCGAAGGAGGTGACCGGTTCCCCCGACACCTTCAACGACGGTGCGAGGACCACCCTCACGAACACCGCAGGACCGTTTCGGCTGCGCAGTGTGAGGAAGGAGGACGGGACGCTCACGCTCGACCGGAATCCGCGCTGGTGGGGCGACGAGGCCAAGCTCGAGTCGCTGGTCTTCCGGGCGGTCAAGCCGGCAGACCGCGCCGGGGCGCTGACCAAGGGCACGGTGGACATCGCGGACATCGACCCGGCCACGGCGAACAGCGTCGCGGCCGCCGCGGGTCCCGCAGGACAGCGGCCCGCCCATGGTCCGGGCTCCGCCATCACCCCCGCGACGGCGTTGCGCTCCTGGGCGGTGGCCCACGGCTCGGACAAGGACCGGGCGGCGACCGAGCTGGCGGCCCGCGCGAAGAACAGCGCGGCCATCGCCACGTACACGGCTGAGCAGAACGCGCTGCGCGGCTATGCCGTACGCAAGTCACTGGAGCCCGCCTATACGCAACTGGCGCTGAACGGCGAGTCCGGGGCCCTCTCGGACGACCGGGTGCGCCGCGCGGTGGCCAGGGCACTGAACCGGCAGGAGCTCGCCGACCTGGTCCTGAAGCCGCTGGGGCTGCCCGCGAAGCCACTCGGCGACCACCTGGCACTGGCCGGGCAGCCCGGGTACAAGGACAACAGCGGTGCGCTGGGCGACCAGGACACCAAGGAGGCCCTGGCCCTGCTGGCCGACGCGGGCTGGACGCGCGCAGGAGCCCTCCAGAAGCCCAAGGACACCAAGGCGGGCAGCGAGGCCGACAAGAAGAAGGCAACGGCGGCGCCCGCCA
>DATCWZ010000863.1:0-3740 GCA_036566065.1 Streptomyces sp.
GCCGGTCCTGCCCGACGCCGCGACCTGGGTGCTGCCCGACCTGGAGCTGATCCGCGGGGGCGCGATCGAGCCCGGGCTGCTGCACCCGCTGGTCGCCTCGGCCCTCGTACCGGATCACGTACCCGCCGGTCCGGCGCGGGCGCGGAACCGGCCCGGGCAGCCGCGCATCGTGGAATGCCGGGGCGCGGTTCACCGGATCGGCTTGGTCGACGGCGTACTGGCGCCGCTGGATCATGATCTGGCCGAGCTCCGCCGTGAGGAGCTGCTGGTCGCCCTGACCGGTACTCCGCTTCCCTGCCTCCAGGTCATCGACCGTGCGCACCGTCGTCCCGACAGCCTCGTCGGCGTACGCGAACGTCTGGACCACGGCGACTTCGCCGGTGCGCTGGCCGTCGTCGAGGGGCTCCTGGGCCCCGACGCGGTGCTGCGCGGCGGCGCGCTGCGGGACGAACTGGAGAGGGCGGCGCAGCGGCGGATTGCTTACGGACTGTTCAGGTCGGACCTGGTCGACGGTGGGCCCCGCCGCCTATGGCCGCAGCGCGACCGCCGCCGCCTTGGAGACCGTTCGCACCCGCGCAACGCGACCCATCACTAATTCCTGCTTTCTGACTTCCGACTGCCAAAAGGTGATCAGACATGCCCACATGCACCCCGTTCGCCATGCCCGAAACCGTCTCCCAGCTCGATGTCGCCGGCGACCTGCTGGCCCTGCGGCACGACACCACCACCGAACCGCGCCCCGACATCCAACTGGAGGCGCTGACCCTGGCCGTGGCCGCCGACCTGCCCGTGCTCCTGTGGGGTGAGCCGGGGATCGGCAAGACCGCGGCCCTCGTCCAGCTCGCCGAGGCCCTGGATCTTCCGTTGACCACGGTGATCGCGAGCGTCCATGAGCCGTCTGATTTCTCGGGGCTGCCCGTCGTCGGGGACGACCCCGCCGAGCAGGGCGTGCCGATGGCGCCGCCGGACTGGGCGGTGCGGCTGGTCCGGGCCGGCCGGGGGCTGCTGTTCCTGGACGAACTGTCCACCGCCCCGCCCGCCGTGCAGGCCGCCCTGCTCCGTCTCGTACTCGAGCGTCGGGTCGGAGCCCTGCACCTGCCGCCGGGGGTACGGATCGTGGCGGCCGCCAACCCCCGGTCGTCGGCGGCCGACGGCTGGGAACTGAGCGCGCCGCTGGCCAACCGGTTCGTCCACCTCAAGTGGACCCACGACCACGAGGTCGTCGTACGCGGACTCGGCGGGATCTGGCCCCGCGCCACCCTGCCCAGGCTCGACCCGGAGAAGCTGGCGCAGGCCGTGGACTTCGCCCGCCGGGCGGTGTGCGGGCTGCTCTCGGCCCGCCCCGCGCTCGTCCATCAGATGCCCGGCAACGAGGCGCGCCGGGGAGGGCCCTGGCCGTCCCCCCGAAGCTGGGACATGACGCTGAGCCTGATCGCCTTCGCGACGGCGGCCGGATCGTCACGGGAGGTGCTGTCCTTCCTGGTCAGGGGAACGGTGGGGGACGGTCCCGGGCTGGAACTGCTGGCGAGCCTGGACCGGATGGACCTCCCGGACCCCGAGACGCTGCTCGCCGACCCGGCCGGTGCGGATCTTCCCGAGCGGGGGGATCTGCGTCAGGCCGTGCTCGACGGTGTGGTGGCGGCGGTCCGTAACCGCCCCGACAAGGCCCGCTGGGACGCGGCATGGGCGCTGCTGGTCCGGGCCCTGGAGACCGGAGCCCCGGACCTGGTCGTCGTCCCCGCCACCACGCTCGCCTCGTTGCGCCGGCAGGACTGGGACGTCCCGGCGTCGATCGAACGGCTCGCGAGTGTGGTGTCCGTCTCCCGGCGCGCGGACAAGGCGGCGGCCCGGGCCGGAATCCCCGCGAAGGCGGGCCGGTGACAGGGGACGCGGCGCCGGACGTGGCACCGGACACGGGGGCCCTGGACCTCGACAAGCTCTTCGCGGCCCGGCTGCTGGCCGCCCGGGTCCGGCCCTACCTGGCGACGGCGCTGTTCGCCCTGCACACCGTGGAGGCGCCGCGCGTACCGACGATGGCCGTCGACCGGCACTGGCGGTGCTACGTCTCCCCGACGTTCGTGAACCGGACCCCGGTCGAGGAGCTGGCCGGGGTATGGGTGCACGAGGTGTCGCACCTGCTGCGCGACCATCACGGGCGCGGTGACCGGTTCGCGCGCGAGCGCGGACTGACCGGCTCCGGGGAGCGGCTGCGGATGAACATCGCCGCGGACTGCGAGATCAATGACGACGCGTTCGGCGACGGTCTCGTCCTGCCGGACGACGCGGTCCGCCCGGCATCCATAGGACTGCCCGAGGGGCTGCTCATGGAGGAGTACCTGCGCCGGTTCCGCCTCGGGCCGCACACCCAGGGCCTCGCCTGGCTGGACTGCGGCAGTGGTGCCGACGGGCTGGAAAGGGAGTGGGACCTGGGCCCGGACGGCGCGAACGGCCTCAGCGCACAGGAACGCGACGCGGTCCGGTTCCGGGTGGCGCAGGGCATCACCGGGCGGCCGGGTCACGTACCGAAGGGGTGGCAGCGGTGGGCGGAGGAAGCGTTCCACCCGCCGCAGCCGTGGCGACAACTGCTCGGGGCGGCGGTACGGTCGGCGGCCTCCGGGCCCGGTGCAGGTGAGGACTACACCTACGGCAGGCCCGGACGGCGCTCCGTCTCCATGCCCGGTGTCGTACTGCCGAGCCTGCGCCGCAGGCCGCCGCGCGTCTCCGTCATCATCGACACATCCGGCTCGGTCAGTGACTCCGAGCTGGGCAGCGCGCTCCTGGAGGTCACCGCGATCTCCCGCGCGTTGGGCGGGCGCCGCGACCTGGTCAGTGTGCTGTCGTGCGACGCGTCCGCCGGGATGGTGCACACGCTGTGCCGTGCCGAGGGAATCCCGCTGGTCGGCGGCGGGGGCACGGATCTGCGTACGGGCTTCGCCAAGGCACTCCGGGCCACGCCGCGGCCGGATGTCGTCGTGGTCCTGACCGACGGGCAGACACCCTGGCCCACAGCGCAGCCGGCCTGCCGGACGGTGGTCGGCCTGTTCTCCCGGCAGGGCACGGGCCGGGGCATGAACCCGTCCTGGTCCGAGGACGACCCCGACTACGTACCGGACGCACCGCCCATATGGGCACGCGTGGTCAGCATTGGCTAGCGCCAGCCACGGTCCGCCCGGCCGCTTCCTACTCCCCGGCCGGTGGCTTCACGGTTTCCGGGTTGCCGATCTCCGGGCGCGCGGCCTGCTTCACCGCCGTACCGCCGGCGCCGTCGGGTCCGGTCGACCGGAACAGGGCGAGGCAGGGGGCCGCCGAGTGCGAGACCTTCAGCTCGGTGGCGAGCAGCGGTGCTCCCATCTCGGCGAGGGCGCCGCGCATCAGCCCGAGGTGGACCGAACACGCCACGTCAGGGCGCTGGCTGGCCACCGTACGGAAGGGGCAGTGGTGCACCTGGAGCATGGGCAGCTCACCCTCACCCCGCTCGGTCTCGAAGCCCAGGGTGTCCATGATGGCGGTGACCTTGTCGAATGCCTGTTCCGCCGAGATGGACGAGAACGGGGCGGGGCGCTCGGTGAGATGGCGGCCCCATTCGAGGCCCGCGGCGACGGCGTCCTGCGACGGGTGGTCGGAGATGCTGGCCAGGTAACCGGCCAGGATCTGGGCGAGGAGCTGGTAGCTGTCGTGCTGCGCGACAGCCTGGGTGGCAGGGGCGGCCTGCTCCTCCACGGCCGTGTACGCCAGCTTGG
>DATCWZ010000866.1:0-3781 GCA_036566065.1 Streptomyces sp.
ACGGCGAGACAGGTCTCCCCGTCGGGCCCCGCCACTTCCGGGATGGCGCCGCCGGTGGTGGCCACGAGCGGGGTGCCGGTGGCCATGGCCTCGGCGGCGGGCAGCGAGAACCCCTCGTACAGCGAAGGGACGCAGGCGACCTGGGCGCCGCGCACCAGGTCGACCAGGGCACTGTCGCTGATGCCCTTGACGAAGGCGACGGCGTCCTGCAGCCCGAACCGCTCGATGGCCCGGGCGACGGGCCCGTCCTCGGCGCGCTTGCCGACGACCACGAGGTGCGCCTGCTCGTTCTCCGTACGGAGCTTGGCGAGCGCCTCGACGAGGAAGACCAGGCCCTTGAGCGGGACGTCTGCGCTGGAGGTGGTCACGATCCGGCCCGGCACCTCGGCGACGGACGGGTCGGGCGACCACAGGTCGGTGTCGGCCCCGATGTGCACGACCCGGATGCGGTCGTCGCGTACCCCGAGATGCTCGACGATCTCCTGCCGGGAGGAGCCGGACACGGTCAGCACGTGCGGCAGCCTGCGGGCGACCCGCTTCTGCATCCGCGTGAAGCCGTACCAGCGGCGTACGGAGGCGCGCCGCAGGGCGCTGTCGGCGGCGTCCAGGTCCAGTCGCCGGTCGACGGTGATGGGGTGGTGGATCGTGGTGACGAGAGGGGCGCCGAGGTTCCCGAGCAGCCCGTAGCCGAGCGTCTGGTTGTCGTGTACGACGTCGAAGTCGCCCCGCCGGGCCAGGAGATGGCGCCGGGCGCGCAGGCTGAAGGTGAGCGGCTCGGGGAAGCCCCCGGTCCACATGGTGGCGACCTCGGCGATGTCTATCCAGTCGCGCAGCTCGCCGAACCGCGGCGTACGGAAGGGGTCGGGCTGCCGGTAGAGGTCCAGGCTGGGCAGTTCGGTGAGCGGGACGCCCCCGTCGAGCACGGGGTAGGGCTGGGCGCCGATCACTTCGACGCTGTGGCCGAGGCGGGCCAGTTCCCGGCCGAGATGGCGTACGTAGACGCCCTGGCCGCCGCAGAAGGGGTTGCCCTTGTAGGTGAGGAGTGCGATACGCAACGGCCGGTCACTGCCGGTGTCCAACGCGCCGCTGCCCGCGCGGGGGCCTGTCTCCACGGCCTCAGCGGTCACACTCGGCCCCCTTCTGACTGCGTGTTCGCCGGAGAGTAACCGGTCGCGCTAATCTAGAACAAGTTTCAGAATCGATCGTTCAATGGCACCGAATCTACCGGCAGGTAGCGTCGGCGTGGCCGCCGGGATCAGGTGATTCGCGCCACGCGGCGGGGGATCGGCGTTCACGGATGGGGACTCATGACAGCGGAAGGCAGACCGGCAGTGCCTCCCCTGACGGAGCGCCAGGAGGCCCGCCGCCGCCGCATCCTGCTCGCCGGTGCGCAGCTCGCCGGCCGGGGAGGGTTCGAGGCCGTACAGATGCGCGAGGTGGCGGAGGCCGCCGGGGTCGCGCTGGGCACGCTGTACCGGTACTTCCCGTCCAAGGTCCATCTGCTGGTCGCCGTCATGCAGGACCAGCTCCGGCAGTTGCACGCCACGCTCCGTGAGCACCCGCCCGCCGGGGACGACGCGGCGCGACGGGTCGCCGAGACCCTGACGCGGGCCTTCCACGCCCTGCAGCGCGAGCCGCATCTGGCGGACGCCATGGTGAGGGCGCTGACCTTCGCCGACCGCGGGGTGAGTCCCGAGGTGGACACCGTGTCGCGGCTGACGACGGCGATCATCCTGGAGGCCGCGGGACTGACGGACCCGACCCCCGCACAGTCGTCCGCCGTCCGCGTCATCCAGCACACCTGGTACTCGGCGCTGATCAGCCGGCTGTCGGGCCGGTCGTCGGTCGCACAGGTCGGAACGGATATCGGGACGGTGTGCTGCCTGCTCGCCCCGGCGACCCCTCGGACAAACCGGCCCGGGGCTCATCCGGCGCCCTGACGCGGCGTGTTGACGCCCTGACGTGGCGTGTCGGTGCGGTCATGTGCGCCGGCCATACGGGCCGCCCGGCAGGTGGGGATGCCTGCACCATATCGGCGACGCCGCTGTGTTCGTAGGTTCGGCCGACATCATCCGGACCACGTCGAGGAGCCGTCACGATGCGTCACAGAGCCGTAGGCACCGTCAAGCACAGATCACTGACCGCGACCACGCTGGCCGTCGCCGGCCTGCTCCTCGCGGGGTGCACCGCGGCCGGGCAGGCGGGCGACGCCGGCTCGGCGGGGGGCGGGGACGAAACCGTGAACGTGGGCCTGGTCTACTCGCGCACCGGCCTGCTCGCCGCGTACGGGAAGCAGTACCGCGACGGGTTCATGGCGGGCCTCGACTACGCGACCAAGGGCACAGGAAAGGCAGCGGGCCACCGGATCGAGGTCACCGAGCAGGACGACGCGGGCGACCCGGGCAAGGCGGTCTCGGCGGCGAAGAACCTGATCGGCAAGGGCTACAAGGTGCTCGCGGGCACCACCGACTCCGGCGTCGCCCTGCAGATGGCCCCGCTCGCCGCGCAGAACAAGGTGCTGTACGTCAGTGGCCCCGCGGCGACGGACGCCGTCACCGGGATCAACAAATACACCTTCCGCTCCGGCCGGCAGTCCTACCAGGACATCCTGACCGCGGGCACGATGCTCGGCGACGCAAAGGGCAAGAAGGTCACCGTGCTGGCCCAGGACTCCACCTTCGGCCAGGCCAATGTCTCCGCCGTCACGGCGGTCCTCGGGGCGGAGGGGGCCGAGGTCGATTCCGTACTGGCTCCGCCGAGCGCCACCGACCTGACGCCGTTCGCCCGGCAGGTGAAGTCGGGCGGCCCCGACCTGGTGTTCGTCGCCTGGGCGGGTGCCACCGCGCCCGCGCTGTGGACGGCGCTGGACCAGCAGGGGGTGCCTGCCGCGAGCAAGGTGGTCACCGGGCTGGCCGGGACGGCCTCGTATCCGGTCTTCGGGGCCGCCGGATCCCAGGTGTCCTTCCTGGCGCACTACTTCCCCGGCGCGGGCGGCGGCAACGCCGTGGAGAAGGCCATGCTGGCGTCGGTCGAGAAGGCGGGCGGCACCCCGGACCTGTTCACGCCGGACGGATTCACCGCGGCGCAGATGATCGTGCGGGCCGTCGAGAAGGGCGGCGCCACCGATACGGCGGCCATGGCGAAGGCCCTGGAGGGCTGGAGCTTCGACGGTGTGAAGGGCAAGGAGCAGGTGCGCGCCGAGGATCACGCGCTGCTGCAGCCGATGTTCGTGGCCAGGCTGACCGGGAAGGGCACGACGGCGATGCCCGAACTGGTGAGCACGCAGCCGAAGGACGCGGTGGCACCGCCCGTCAAGCCCTCGGCGAGCTGAGCGATGACCGCACCGGACATCCTCACCGGACATGACCGATACGACCACGGCCACGGCCGCGACCGGGGCGGGCACCCGGCGCCGCCGCCCGTGCTGCGACTCGAAGGGCTCGGCTGGAGCGTCGGCGGGGCGACCATTGTCGAGGACGTCTCCCTGAGCGTCCACGAGGGCGAGTTCCTGGCGTTCATCGGGCCCAACGGGGCCGGGAAGACGTCCCTGTTCAACCTGATCAGCGGCCTGACCGCGCCCACCGCGGGCACGCTCGCCCTGGACGGCTCGGACATGACCAAGCTGCCCGCGCACGCCCGGGCCGGGCGCGGGATCGGCCGCACCTTCCAGACCTCCAGCCTCTGGCCGGGGATGACGGTGGCCGACCATGTCCGGCTGGCGGCCCAGGCCGCCGGGGGCGGCTCGTACCGTCTGTGGCGGCGCGCCCGCCCGTACGCGAAC
>DATCWZ010000871.1:0-6983 GCA_036566065.1 Streptomyces sp.
GGGGGGTGCCGCGGGCCGCGTCCCGGTCCGGGCCGCTCCTGCGGTTGAGTGCCTGGCGCACCCCGTAGCCGAAGGCGGCCACCTTGACGAGCGGCCCGCCGAACGTGGAAGCGACCGTGGTGGAGAGTGCCGAGGCGTTGGACGTGACTTCCTGGACGTCGGTCGCGATGGCGTCGACCTTGTCGAGCTGGGTCCGGGCGGACCGCAGGGTCGCGGAGGCATCGGCGAGCAGCGGTACGGCCTGCTCGGTCACGTCCGCCACGAGCCGCGTGGCCGCCCTGAGCGTCTGGGCCAGCCTCACCAGCACAACGGCGAGGAAGGAGACCAGGATCGCCCAGAAGACGGCCACCAGGATCCCGGCCACCTCTCCACCGGACACTGTGCACCGCTCCCTGCTTGCCGCCGGCCCCGGCCGGGGCCGGCGGGTTCGTCTCTGCACGGCCGGCGCGTACCGCGTCGGCCGGTTACTGGTCTTCCGACCCTATCGCGCCGGGCGTCGCCACCCGTACCGCATTGCGGGCGGGCGGGACGTGCGAAGGCCCGCCGCTTCCCGGACTGAGGGAAGGGGCGGGCCCGGGCCCGGTCAGCGGGGTGCGCCGTCGCCGGCACGCCCCGTCACGGCCGGATCAGCGTGCGTAGTACTCGACAACGAGCTGCTCGTCGCAGATGACCGGGATCTCCTTGCGGTTCGGCTCCCGGTCCAGGCGGAAGGCCAGGGCCTTCAGGTTCACCTGGAGGTAGCGCGGGGTCTCGCCCTCGGTGTCGTAACCACCCTCACGGGCCACCTGGAAGGGGACCTTGGAGCGGCTGCGCTCGCGGACCATCACGATGTCGTCGGGACGGACGCGGAACGACGGCTTGTCGACCTTGGCGCCGTTGACCTCGATGTGGCCGTGGACGACCATCTGACGGGCCTGGTAGATGGTGCGGGCGATGCCCGAACGCAGGACCAGGGCGTCGAGACGGCGCTCGAGCTCGACGACCAGCGCCTCGCCCGTCTTGCCCTCGGCCTTCTTGGCACGGTCGTAGGCGCGCACCATCTGGCGCTCGCTGATGTCGTACTGCGCGCGCAGGCGCTGCTTCTCCAGCAGACGGACCTTGTAGTCCGAGTTCTGCTTGCGGCCACGGCCGTGCTCGCCCGGCGGGTAGGGGCGCGCTTCGAAGTACTTGACAGCCTTGGGCGTCAGAGCGATGCCGAGGGCACGCGACTTCTTGACCTTGGGACGCGACTGGTTAGGCACGTTCTCCAGACCTCCGTTGTAGGTTAGGTTAGGCTTACCTTACTCAAGGAGATCGCATGTCTCGCCCTGGGAACACCACTCACGTCACGGACAGCACAGACAGCGACGGCGCTTCTGAGAGCGCCGTAACGACGGAAGGCCGATCGGATCGTGGTCAGCCGCGTCCCAGCGGGCTTGAAAACACCCGGATGCCGTCAGCAGCCGAGCGCACACGAACTCTCGTACAGAGTACCTGCTCCGCCGTACTGGTCGTGCCGGGGCTGGATGTGATCGGTCACGGCCCTCCGGAGCCGCTGACCAGGAGCATGGGCCCGGACGGGGATCTGTTCCTCGGATTCCCCGCCGGCTCCCACGTCGTACGGGCCGCGTCCCGGGCCCGGGACGACGAACTGACGGCCGTGCTGGAGCTCATCGATGTGGCACCGGTCTCCGTCCCGCACCGGATCCGGGGCCGTGCCGGGATCACCGGTCGGCTCACCTGTGTACCCGGCCTCGCCGGGCCCGGGCGGATGACGCTTCGGCTGGAGACCGTCGAGGCGTACGTCGACGATCTGTGGGGCAGCGAGGAGGTCGAGCCGGACGACTTCGCGGGCACGGCCGCCGACCCACTCGTGGCGCACGAGGCGGAGCTGCTCCAGCATCTGCACGCGGCGCACAGCGGGCGGATGCGGACTCTCGGGGCACTGCTCCGCGGGCGGGCGACTCGGCCTCATGAGGCGCACCGGCCCGTCGCGGTGCCGGTCGCGCTCGACCGGTTCGGTCTGCGGGTGCGCTTCATCGAGGACGGCGGGGCGTGCTTCGACGCGCGGTTCGAGTTCCCCGAACCCGTGCGTGACACCGGTGAGCTGCGCCGCGCGATGCGTACGCTCTTCGAGGCGGCGGCCTCCTGAGCCGCCCCTGGCGTCAGTCGGCGTCCGGACCCGCGCCGTTCGTGCCCTGGCTCTTCGGCCCGCCCCGGCCGAGCCGCTCGCGGACGCGGTCCGCCACGTCCGCGTACCGCGCCTCCGCCCCGTAACGCGTGGGCCGGTAGTACCGCTTGTCGCGGACCGCCTCCGGGGCGTACTGCTGGGCGGCGATACCGCCCGGCACATCGTGCGGATAGATGTATCCCCGGGCGTGGCCCAGCTTGGCCGCGCCCTTGTAGTGGCCGTCGCGCAGATGCGCCGGGACCGGGCCCGCGAGCCCGTTCCGTACGTCCTCCCGGGCGGCCGTGATCGCCAGGGTCGCCGAGTTGGACTTCGGCGCGAGGGCCAGCGCGATCGTGGCATGGCTGAGGGTGAGCGCCGCTTCCGGGAAACCGATCAGGGCGACGGCCTGCGCCGCCGCCACCGCTATGGGCAGCGCCGCGGGATCGGCGAGGCCGATGTCCTCGCTCGCGGAGATCATCAGCCGTCTCGCGATGAACCGGGGGTCCTCCCCCGCCTCGATCATCCGGGCCAGATAGTGCAGCGCGGCGTCGACGTCCGAGCCGCGGATGGACTTGATGAGGGCGCTGGCCACGTCGTAGTGCTGGTCGCCGTCGCGGTCGTATTTCACTGCGGCGCGGTCGACCGTCTCCTCCAGCGTCCTGAGGGTGATCTCCCCCGCCCCGGTGGCGAGCGCAGCGCCTGCCGCGGCTTCCAGCGCGGTCAGCGCCCGGCGTGCGTCGCCGCCCGCGATCCGCAGCAGATGTGTCTCGGCGTCCTCGGGCAGGGTGAGCGCGCCTGCCAGGCCACGCTCGTCGGACAGCGCCCGCCGCAGCAGCGCGCGCAGGTCCTCGTCGGTCAGCGGCTCCAGGGTGAGCAGCAGGGAGCGCGACAGCAGGGGTGAGATGACCGAGAAGTACGGATTCTCGGTGGTGGCCGCGATCAGGGTCACCCAGCGGTTCTCCACGGCGGGCAGCAGGGAGTCCTGCTGAGCCTTGGAGAAGCGGTGGATCTCATCCAGGAAGAGGACGGTCTCCTTGCCGAAGCCGCCGGCGGCGCGGCGCGCGCCGTCGATGACCGCGCGGACCTCCTTGACGCCCGCGGTGATCGCGGAGAGCTCCACGAAACGCTTGTTGGTGGCCTTGCTGACCACGTACGCGAGGGTCGTCTTGCCGGTGCCCGGCGGTCCCCAGAGGATCACGGACGAGGGGCCGGCCGGACCGCCGCTCCCCTCGCCGACGAGACGGCGCAGGGGCGAGCCCGGTCTGAGCAGATGCTGCTGGCCGACGACCTCGTCGAGCGTACGAGGACGCATCCGGACGGCGAGGGGGCTGCTGGACGGGTCCTTCTCCTGGCGGTCTTCGGCGGCTGCGGTAAAGAGGTCGGGCTCCACGCTCGAAAGCCTATGTCACCGCACTGACAGCGCCGCGGGACCGGTCAGCTCGTCCAGAAGTCCCACCAGCGGGTCAGGATCAGCATGCCGATGACGCCGACCCAGACCAGCGGCGGCACCCAGTGGAATTCGGCGAGCCCGCTGCGCAGCCAGTTCGGGGCGGGCAGAATGCGGTTCTTGATGTTGTGCGTGGTGACGTAGCAGAACATCAGGATGGTGGCGACCCAGGCCAGGCAGCACCACAGGCACAGGGAGTTGATGCTGTAGAGCGACTGGTACTGGAGCCAGGTGCAGAAGCCGACACCGAACAGCGTGCCCGCGTTGAGGCCGAGCCAGAACCAGCCGCGGAACCGGGCGCCCGCGAGGATCGCCACGCCGATGCAGATCACCGCGGAGTAGGTGGCGATGCCGAGCATCGGATTGGGGAAGCCGAAGACGGACGCCTGATCGCTCTTCATGATGTTGCCGCAGGCGACGACCGGGTTCAGGCTGCATCCCGGGGTGAAGCTGGGGTCCTCGGCCAGCTTGATCTTGTCGATCGTGATCACCCAGCCGGCCAGCACTCCCGCCGCTCCGGTGATCACCAGGAGCCAGGCGAGCGCGCGGCTGCCGCCGAAGGTCCTCTTCCCCCCGTCCTCTTCCTGGTGCGAGGAGGGGTGATCGAGCGCTGCAGTCGTCATATCGCCGTTCCATCACTGAGTAGTCAGCCGGGCACCGGTCATTGTGCCGTACCACCCTGTGGGTTATCCGTTCGATCAACATAAAC
This sequence comes from Streptomyces sp., assembly GCA_036566065.1. GTDB lineage: Bacteria > Actinomycetota > Actinomycetes > Streptomycetales > Streptomycetaceae > Streptomyces. Next base: position 4,306 of record DATCWZ010000871.1, read on the forward strand.
ATGTTCGCGTGGAAACGCGGAATTCCGGGCTCCGCGCGAGATCCCCGTCGTCATGACCGAAGTCACCGTACGGGTACCCGGTCGGCTGGTCCGCCAGGGCGATCCGGCCGCGTGCGACGGCCCGGACCTGCGCATCCGTCGTGGAGCGGGGTGTGCGGTCCCAGGTCCCGGCGGGGCTGGCGGGAGCACCGCCGCGGAGTTTTCCCGGGGCTGTCGCGGCTGTGCCGGGGAACCCTTTTCGTGGCCGGGCGCGGACCGCTGTTCACCCGGCACGGGCGGCGTTCCCGCGGCCAAATCGTCAGCCAGGATGAATCCGCACATGCCGGGTTGACGCGACGGTGCCCGCGGATCAGGCGAGCCTGGCCTGTACCTCGGCGACGAGCGCGTCGAGAGCGACCGGCTGCTGCTCGCCGGACTCCATGTCCTTGAGCTGGACGACGCCCTCGGCGAGATCGCGCTCGCCCGCCACGACCGTGAAGCGGGCACCGGAGCGGTTGGCGCTCTTCATCGCGCCCTTGACGCCCCGGCCGCCGAACGCGAAGTCCGTCGCGACCCCGGCCCTGCGCAGCTCGGTGACGACGCCGAACAGCACCCGGCGCGCCTCGTCGCCGAGCGGGACCGCGTACACGCTGGTGGTGGCGGGGACATCGGGCTCGATGCCCTCGGCCTCCAGCGCGAGCACCGTACGGTCCACGCCGAGTGCCCAGCCGACGGAGGGCAGCGCGGGGCCGCCGATCATCTCGGACAGCCCGTCGTACCGGCCGCCGCCGCCCACCGCGGACTGGGAGCCCAGGCCGTCGTGGACGAACTCGAAGGTTGTACGCGTGTAGTAGTCGAGGCCGCGTACGAGCTTGTCGTCGTCCTCGTACACCACTCCGGCGGCCGTCAGCAGATCGCGTACTTCCTCGTGGTACGTCTTGCACGCGTCGCACAGATAGTCACGGAGCAGGGGCGCGCCGGCGAGCTGCGCCTGTACGTCGGGGCGCTTGTCGTCCAGGACGCGGAGCGGGTTGATCTCGATCCGGCGGCGGGTGTCCTCGTCCAGGTCGAGGTCGCGCAGGAAGCCCTGGAGCGCCTCGCGGTAGACCGGGCGGCATTCCTTGTCGCCGAGCGAGTTCAGCAGGATGCGGAACTGCGCGAGGCCGAGCGAGCGGTACGCCTGGTCGGCGAGGATGATCAGCTCGGCATCCAGCGCCGGGTCCTCGGCTCCGATCGCCTCGGCACCGACCTGGGAGAAGTGCCGGTAGCGGCCCTTCTGCGGGCGCTCGTAGCGGTAGTACGAGCCGGAGTACCAGAGCTTGACGGGGAGGTTGCCGGCCTTGTGCAGGTTGGCCTCCAGCGCCGCACGCAGCACCGAGGCGGTGCCCTCGGGGCGCAGGGCCAGCTTGTCGCCGCCCTTGGTCTCGAAGGCGTACATCTCCTTGGACACGATGTCGGTGGACTCACCGACTCCGCGTGCGAACAGGGCGATGTCCTCGAAGCCGGGCGTCTCGATGTAGCCGTATCCGGAGTTCTTCAGGGGCGCGGAGAGCGCCTCGCGGACCGCGAGGTACTTCGCGGAGACCGGCGGGATCAAGTCGTACGTGCCCTTGGGGGCCTTGAAGGTACTCACAGGGTTCTTCGTCACATTCCTCGGCCGGGCGCGTCCAGGCCGTGCAGATACGGGTTGGACGCGCGCTCGCGGCCGATGGTCGTCTGGGGTCCGTGGCCGGACAGCACCACGGTCGAGTCGTCGAGCGGCAGGCACACACGGGCCAGCGACTCGAGCAGCTCGGCGTGGTCGCCGCCGGGCATGTCGGTGCGTCCGACGGAGCCGGCGAAGAGCAGGTCGCCCGAGAAGAGGACCGGCGGGACATCCGCCGCCCCGGGCATCCTGAACGTCACCGACCCCTTGGTATGGCCCGGTGCGTGCGCCACGCCGAACTCCAGGCCGGCCAGCTTCAGCAGGGTGCCGTCCGTCAGTTCCTTGACGTCGTCCGGTTCGCCCACGGTCAGCTCGCCCATGAGCCGCGTACCGAGAGAGCGGCCGACGGCCTTCTCCGGGTCGCTCATCATGTACCGGTCCTCCGGGTGGATCCAGGCGGGGACGTCATGGGCGCCGCACACGGGGACGACCGATGCGACATGGTCGATGTGGCCATGGGTGAGCACGACGGCCACGGGCTTGAGCCGATGCTTCTTCAGCGTTTCCTCGACGCCTTCGGCGGCCTCATGGCCGGGGTCGATGATCACGCACTCCTCGCCGGGGGCGGGGGCGACCAGATAGCAATTGGTCCCCCAGGCCCCGGCGGGGAACCCGGCAATAAGCACGATCGTCCTTCATCCTCGTCCGACGGAAGCGTGCTGCGGCAGCGTGCGCAGCGGTTCAGAGCCTACCGGCGCTCCTCATTCCACAGCTAACCCATATACGGTACGGGCACATCCAGGCCGGAACACGATCACAATGCGCAAGGGAGAACAACCGGTGGTCAGCAGCGATCAGCGGCGGCGGCAGCTCGCCCGGGAGAAGTTCGAGCGGCAGCAGCAGCGCCGGGAGGAAGCGCGCCGCAGGACCAGGCGTCTGACCGTGATCATCGCGTCCTCGCTGGCCGTGGTGACGATCATCGGTACGGGCGCGTTCTTCGCCATGGACACCGGGTCCGGCGACAAGGGCAAGGACACGGCGGCCGGTGCCACGC
>DATCWZ010000874.1:0-4822 GCA_036566065.1 Streptomyces sp.
AGTCGCACCTGCAGGTCGGGGCGTACGACGCGAACGATCCGCTGCTGGAGCCCATATGGGGACTGCTGACGGACGCGCGCGTCCCGGTCGTGATGCACTGCGGTTCCGGGCCCGCGCCCGGCAAGTACACCGGGCCCGAGCCGATCGACAAACTGCTGTCCCGCCATCCGCGGCTGCGGCTGGTGGTGGCCCACATGGGAATGCCGGAGTACGCGGAGTTCATGGCGCTGGCGGAGACGTACCCGGAGCTGCGGCTCGATACGACGATGGCGTTCACCGACTTCAGCGAGGGGTTCTCGCCGTTCCCGCCCGCCGAGCGCGGGCGGCTCGCGGATCTCGGCGATCGGATTCTGCTGGGGACGGACTTCCCGAACATTCCGTACCCGTACGCCCATCAACTGCACGCGCTCGAACGGCTGGACCTGGGCGACGCGTGGTTGCGGGCCGTCTGCTTCGGGAACGCGGACGCGCTGTTCCTCTGACGCGTATTTCTCAGGGAATTCACAGGAACGGCCAAGGCGTCTCTCACGAGCACCGCACAGGCTTGCCGCATGACGACGACCTCGCCCCAGGGGCGTACCGAACCGCTCAGGCCCGGCCGCGGCCCCGTGCGCGTACTCATCGTGGACGACGAGGACCCGCCGGCCGAGCTGCTCTCCATGGCGCTGCGCTACGAGGGGTGGGAGGTGCGCAGCGCCGGGGACGGCGCGGGTGCGGTCCGTACGGCGCGTGACTTCCGGCCCGACGCGGTCGTCCTCGATGTGGGGCTGCCCGGTCTGGGCGGCCTGGCCGTGCTCGGGCGGCTGCGGCACGAACTCTCCGATGTGCCGGTGCTGTTCCTGACCGGCCGGGACTCCGTGGAGGACCGGATCGCCGGGCTCACGGCGGGCGGCGACGACTACGTCACCAAGCCGTTCGGCCTGGAGGAGGTCGTGGCGCGGCTGCGCGGGCTGATCCGGCGGTCGGGCACGGCGACGGCGGCCCGCGGCGAGTCGACGCTCACCGTCGGCGACCTGGTGCTCGACGAGGACAGCCACGACGTGCACCGGGGCGGTACGCCGATCCATCTCACGGCGACCGAGTTCGAACTGCTGCGCTTCCTGATGCGCAATCCGCGCCGGGTGCTGAGCAAGGCGCAGATCCTGGACCGGGTGTGGAGTTACGACTTCGGCGGCAAGGCCAACGTCGTCGAGCTGTACATCTCGTATCTGCGCAAGAAGATCGACGCGGGCCGCGCACCGATGATCCACACGCGGCGCGGGGCGGGATACCTGATCAAGCCGGGTGACCAGCAGGCCCGATAGCGGCTGCCCGTGCCTCCCTCAGCGTCGGCGCAGCATCAGGTCGGCGATCACGGGACGGTGGTCGGATGCCAGCGTGTCGGCGACCTGCGCGTCGCGTACGCGGACCTCGGCGCTGTGCCTGCCCGGCTCGTCACCCGCCTTCGACACCGCGACGAAGTCGATGCGTTTCACAGGATTCAGCGCGGGGAACGAGGGCGCCGCAGGATCGGCGTCTGTCAGCTCCTGCCAGAGCGGGGCGAGTTCCGGTGCGCCCGGTTCCGCGTTGAGGTCCCCCAGAAGGATCTTCGGCCCGGTGTCCTCCGCCATGATCCGCCGTGTGTCGGCGACCTGGGCGACGCGTACGGACGGGTCGGGGCGGTAGTCCAGATGGGTCACGTACACATGGACGGGCAGCCCCTTCACCCGCAGGACCACCTCGCCGAAGCCGGGCGCGGGCGCCGGTACGGGGTTCGGATCCTGCGTCGACAGCCGGGTGATCTCGTGGTTCTCGGCGCTCACGATCCGGTACCGGGACAGCACCGCCACGCCGTACTCGCGTCGCGGCTCGCTCGGCGAGGCGGGATCGAGGCTGTAGATCGGCGCGAAGAACACCCGCATGCCCAGACGGTCCGCCAGCTCACCCGCGAGGTCGCGCCACTCGCTGCGGGTGCCCCAGTGGGAGTCGACCTCCTGAAGCCCGATCACATCGGCGTCCAGCGCGCGGATCTGCGTGGTCAGCCGGTCGAGGTCGAACACGTTGTCCATGCCGGCGCCCGCGTGGATGTTGTACGTCGCCACGCGCAGCGGCACCTGGGACGGGGCGCCGGACGCTGCGGCGGGCGGCGCGAGCGCCGTCACCAGGAGCCCTGCCGCGATCAGCGCTTCCACCGTACGGCGACGCAGTGACATGCCGCTCCACCCATCTCATCCGGCCGAGAACACCCGCGTGTCAGGTCCGCGTCGAGAGCCCGCGCCGAAGTGCTACCCACGGCGGGCCCGTACGAAAACGACTCGTGCGCCGTATGTGCCCCGGCCCGGCTGGTCTCCGCGACGGGCGACAGTGTGAAGAGCCGTGCAGGTCACGCTCCCGCACGTCGGATCACCTCGGCCGTACTCGACCGGGACAGGATCATCGCAGCGTCCGTCGGGCTACGACCTGCTCGAACTGGCCACCGTCTACCGCACGATGCTGGTCGGACACCCCTGGGCGTCCGAGCTCGCCGGGCGGTTCCTGGCGGTTCCCGAAGGCCGGTAAGGGCCACCGTTTCGCGCACGCTGTCAGGTGGCCAGGCGGGCGGGGAAGCCGCCCGTGGCCACCGGACCCCACCGCTCCGGGGTGATACGGATGATGGACTTGCCCTGCTTCACCATGGCGGCCCGGTACTCGTCCCAGTCCGGATGCTCCCCGGAAATATTGCGGAAGTACTCGACGAGCGGCTCGACCGAGTCCGGCGCGTCGATCACCTCGGCCGAGCCGTCGATCTGGACCCAGGGCCCGTTCCAGTCGTCGGACAGGACGATCACGCTGACCCGCTCGTCCCGCTTGGCGTTGCGGGTCTTGGCCCGTTCGGGGTACGTCGAGACGACGATCCGCCCGGAGTCGTCGACGCCACAGGTGAGCGGGGAGCCCTGCGGGCGGCCGTCGGACCGGGTGGTCAGCAGGATCGCCCGGTGCCTGGGCCGTACGAAGGCAAGCAACTCTTCGAGCTCAACAGTGGTGTTGGTCGCGATGTGGGGTGCCATGCGCCAACCCTATGACGGCAGCGCTTCCCCCTGCACGGCCTGGATGTCCAGCTCCACGCGAAGGGTCGTGCCGATCGCGGCGATCCCCGCCTGCACCACCTGGTTGTAGTTCATGGCGAAGTCGTCGCGCCGCAGTTCGGCCGTGGCGTGGAAGGCGGCGCGCACCCCGCCCCACGGGTCGGGCCCCGTGCCGAGGTAGCTGAGGTCCAGGTCGACGGGACGGGAGATGCCGCGCAGGGTCAGCACGCCGTGCACAGTCCAGCGGTCGGGCCCGGCCGGGTCCAGCGCGGTGGAGCGGTAGGTGATCTCGGGGAAGCGGTCCGCGTCCAGGAAGTCCGGGGAGCGCAGGTGCTTGTCCCTCATGCCGTTGCCCGTATCGATGCTGGGGGCACTGATGACGGCCTCGACCCGGGACCGCTGGACATCCTGCCCGACCTCGATCCGGCCGCCGAACTCGGTGAACCTGCCGTGCACCCTGGAGATCCCCAGGTACTGGGCGACGGCGGCCACCGAGGAGTGTGCCGGGTCCAGCGACCAGGTGCCGGGCGGCGGGAGCGCCACACCGCCCTGCCGGGCCAGCACCACGGTGCCGGCCTCGACGCGGCCGGAGGCCGTGACCAGCGCGGTGGACGCGGCGGGTGCGTACCCGATGGCCGTGACGATCACCGTGTACGCACCGGCGGGTACGGGTTCGTCGGTACGGACGGCCCCGTTCTCGTCGGCGGCGGCCCGGAGCACCTGGGTGCCGGTCATGTCGGTGACCGTCACGACGGCGTGCTGGATGGCCCAGCCGTCCCGGGTCCGTACCTGTGCGCGAAGTCCCATCCCGATATCTCCCCTTGCTCACGACACCGTGCTCACGACGGTGTGCCCACGGCGTGCCCATGACTCAACGGCTCAATGAGTCGGGCCCCGGGGCGGAGGCGGCAGGCCGTCCCCTGCCTGCCGTCCCCACCGCCGGGGCCCATTTCCACCGGCGGGGACAGCCTCTCCGCTGGGAGCGCTGTTCCGCCAGGGGTCCTGTACCGCTCGCTACTCGCCCGGATGGGCGAGCTCGATGTCGTGACCGTCGACTCCCGGCCCCGTCACCGTCAGCGCACCGGCCACCGGCGGATATCCCGCCGCGACGACCGAGTACTCGCCCGCGTCCAGGTCGGTGAAGGCGTACGCCCCGTCCTCCCCGGTCGTCGAGGTGGCGACCACGTTTCCGGCCGCGTCGAGCAGCGTGACGCGGGCGTCGGCCAGCGGGGACCGGCCGGAACCGGCCCGTACGACACCGCGGACCAGCGCGCCGGAGCGCAGCGCGGCCTCGATCCGGGTGACGCCCTGGTCGCCGATGTCCACCGGCAGCGCCAGCGGACGGAAACCGGCCGCGGTCACCGCGACGGTCACCGCACCCGGGATCAGCTCGCCGAAGGCGAACTCACCCGCCTCACCGGACGTACCGGTGGCCAGTACATCACCGCGTACGTCGGTCACGACGACCAGCGCCCCCACGACCGGCTCGCCGCCGTCGGCGGCCAGCGCGGTCCCGGCCAGGCCGCTCGTACCGGAGAGCAGGATGTCGTACGTCAGCGGCTCGCCCCGCACGATCACGGTGGACGCCTGCGGCTGGAGGCCGTCGGCGGACGCGATCAGGACGTACGAGCCGGAGCCCGGGGCGTCCACGGCGTAACTGCCGTCCGTCTGGGCGACGGAACGCCCGAGCTGCCGGCCGTCGAGCGAGATCAGCGTGACGGCGGCCCGGGCGACGGGCGCGCCCTCGGCGCCGCGCACCACTCCGCGTACGGGGATGG
>DATCWZ010000701.1:0-2874 GCA_036566065.1 Streptomyces sp.
TGCGGCGTCACAGGCCCGCCGCACGTCGGGCCCCGCCTCGACCAGCCGGTGCAGCGCGATGACCAGGGCGGTGGTGGCGGCGTCCGGGGCGTCCACGTCTATGCGTACGGACACCGTGTCCCGCACGGCCCGCGCGATCTGTCCCGCGGCGGCCAGCGCCTGATCAGCCGTCTGCGCGCCGACCCCGGGGATCTGGCGGAGCTCGTAGCGTCCGGCCGCGTGGACCTGGGCGACGGTGGCGTAGCCCGCCTGCTCGACCGCGCCCAGGCGCAGCCTGCCCTCGGTGACGTCCTTGAGCCGGGCGACGGGGATGGCGGCCAGCTCCCGGGCGGTCAGCGAGTCCAGCATCGGGTCGAGCGCGCCACGTACCGCGGTGACGGCCGCGGCGTGGTCGGCCAGCACCGTACGGGCCGTGACCAGCAACTGCTCGGCGTGTCCGAGCAGTTCGCGGGCGGCTCTTCCCCTGATCAGTTCTGTGCCCGCGTTCCCGCCGTATGCCATGTGCGTCCTTCTGTCCCCGCTGCCCTGCCCGGCCCGTGCGCCGGTCACTGGCCCGGGCGCAGGACATCGTCCCATGGTCCACCGCTCCCGAACGCGTGCGTCGGAGCGGTCCCCCGCCGCGGTCGGCATTGCGCGACCGCGATTGTCAGTGCCCGGTGCAAGACTCGGGACGTCAGGCAACGCGGAACTCGCTCAAGGAGCACACCATGCTCAATCCAGGGTTCGTCACCGGAGCGCCCAACTGGATCGATCTGGGTACCCCCGATATGGACGGCGCCACCGCCTTCTACCGCGGCCTGTTCGGCTGGGAACTCGTGCCCGGCGGCCCCGAGACCGGCGGATACGGGATGTACACGCTCAGGGACCACACGGTGGCCGGTGTGATGACCGTCCCCGAGGACCGGGCGAAGACATCCTGGTCGGTCTACTTCCAGTCGCCCGACGTCGACGCGACCGCCAAGACGGTCGAGCAGGCCGGCGGCACGACGCCGTTCCCCGCGATGGACGTGCTCGACTTCGGCCGGATGGCGGGGTTCACGGACAACGCGGGCGCCTACTTCGGGGTCTGGCAGCCCGGGACCAACACCGGCCTCGGCATGATCATGGAGCCGGGCTCGCTGCTCTGGGCCGAGTTGTACACGACGGACGTCCCAGCGGCCGCCGCGTTCTACCAGACTGTCTTCGGATGGCAGACCGAGAGGACGGACTTCCCGGCCGGTGCCTACACCACGGTGCGTCCCGCGGGCGCCGGTCCCGAGGCGTCCTTCGGCGGGCTGGTCCGGATGGACGACGTATCGAATGAGACGGGACCGGAGCCGCACTGGATGCCGTACTTCGGGGTGGCGGACTGCGACGCGTCGCTGGCGGAGACCGAGCGGCTCGGCGGGCGGGTGGTGCTGGCGGTGATGGAGATGGAGGGCGTCGGCAAGCTCGCCCATGTCGCCGATCCGTACGGTGCCGGGTTCGCTCTGATCGAGCCGGCGCCGATGCCGCAGCGCTGACGGTTGATGAATCGTTGATCAGTTGTTTATCCGGAGGGGGCACGTTTGACTCATGCTGATCAATACGGTGACCGATGACGCGCTCGCCTGGCGGGAGACGGCGCTCTGCGCGCAGATCGGGCCCGAGTTCTTCTTCCCGGCGCCCGGCAGTTCGACGCGCGAGGCCAAGCGGCTCTGCAACGCCTGCGAGGGACGGCTGGCCTGCCTGGAGTACGCACTCGCCCACGACGAGCGCTTCGGCGTCTGGGGCGGACTGTCCGAGAAGGAGCGGGAGCGGCTGCGCAGGGACCGGCGCGCGCGGGGCTGATCGGCCCCGGCGCGGGGGCCGGTCACGGGGACGCGGGGCCGGTCACGGGATGCGGAACGTCTCGCCGTAGGTCTGCCACACAAGCGGCGTCCTGAGCTTCATGTTCCCCTCGCGCAGGAAGACCCGCTGCTCGGTGTCGATCCGGGAGGTGTCGCGCTGGACCTTCTTCGCCCGGATCACCTTCCGGCTCTCGTCCAGGAACGCGTCGAGGTAGGTCTTCTCGTCGCCGCCCTCGGCGGCCGTGTCGGCGGTCCTCATCGCCGCGTCACGTATCCCGTAGAAGCCCTGCGCCTCGATGCCCGGACCGTGCAGGACCATCGCGTCGTAATAGATGAACTGCCCCAGCGTGCCCAGGCCGTCCAGCTTCGCCAGCCGGACAGCGGGATCGAAGTACAGCTCGTCCCTCATCGCGTCCTGTGCCGTACGGAACGACTCGTCCCGCGCGGCCTCCTTCCAGGCATCCGTGAAGCCGGGATCCAGGCCCTCGTGCGAATCGGAGCCGTCCACCTTCCGCAGCGCCGGGAGGAACGGGGCGAGGGGATTGTCCGGGTGCGTCTTCGTGTACGCCTCGACCAGTTGCAGCATGTCGTTCGTACCGGAGCAGAATCCGATGACCCCGGCGGTGTACCCGTTACCGTCACCGATGTCCTCGATCGCCCCGTACTGGCTGCGCCAGTCCAGGGTCGATGCCTCCGCGCTGGAGACCAGCCGGGCGGCGATCTCCTTCTTCGCTGGAGCCGCGAGCCCCGGCGGCAGGGCGGCGATCAGCGCGTCGCTTCCGTCGCCCTGCTGGGCGCCCTCCGGCTTCACCACATCGCTCACCGTGGACTGCGTCGGCTGCGGGGAACCCGTGGGCAACTCGCCTTCGCCACCGCTGAAAAGGATCGAACCCGCGATGGCGACCGGCGCGCCGAATAGAAGAAGACGTGTCCCTGGCTTCACCCGGCACACAATACGTTCCGTAAAACTCAGGGGTCAGCAGGTACCGGCGGCGGCGAGCGCAGAGCCCGCCGCCACCCGGAACACGTCAGGCACTGGCGGCGGCCCGGGCCGCCAGCCGGGCCT
>DATCWZ010000875.1:0-7389 GCA_036566065.1 Streptomyces sp.
GGGCCGCTCGTTCGCGGGCTTCCCCGGCAGCCGCTCCCATTCGAGGGTGTCGTCGAGCGGATGCAGCACGATCTCGTCGGCCAGATCCTCCAGGGACACCTCGTCGACAGCCGACACGACATGATCCTTGGCGATCACGACGACGGTCGTCTCGGTATAGAGGGGGATCGCGCTGAGGACCGTACGGTCGACCGGCAGCCGTACGAGTCCCGCGTCCGCGCCGCCGGACCGCAGTAGATCGGACGCCCCGGCACTGGAGACCGGAAGGAGAGCCAGCGGCACACCGGGCAGCCGCTCGTGCCAGATCCGCACCCACTTGCTGGGCGTGACCCCCGGAACGTACGCCAGCCGGAACGAGGAAGGTGCTTCCGAGCCTGTCACCGCGCCAGGTTAACCGGTCGGGTGGTCAAAGGGCCCGCACACGCTCGTTACCCTGGACACCATGACGTCGCACCAGAGCACCCAGACGATGAAGCCCGCGACCGCGGCGAAGAAGCTGGGTGTGTACCTCCCGGCCACCCCCGCCGAGTTCCAGGAGGGCGTCGTCTCGCGCGACGAGCTGAACGCTCTGCAGGCCGACCCGCCCGAGTGGCTGCGGGAGCTGCGCCGCAACGGCCCCCACCCCCGCCCGGTGGTCGCCGCCAGGCTCGGCGTCTCCATCTCGGGCCTGGCCCGCGGGGGCGTCACCGAGGCCCTGACCACGGAGCAGATCGACGCGCTGAAGCAGGAGAGCCCCGGGTGGCTCCGGCGGGAACGCGCCACCCAGGCCGACGTCCGCAAGGAAGCGGTCCGCATCAAGGAGAAGAACGCGGCCCGCGCCGCGACCTCCGACTGACCCGCCCCTGGATCACCGCGTCGAGGCCGACGGCCTCGCCCCGGTAGACGGCGATGAGCGCGCCCTCGCCGCGCCACCAGGTGCCGTCACCCCTGTACATCGGGCACCGGCTCGTCGCCCCAGCGGTCCTGGAAGCCGACGGCCCGGTCGATTTCCGCAGCGGGGATCCCGCGTGCGATCCACCCGTCGCGGCGGTGCCGGATGCCCTGCCGCGGGACACGGATGCCGTCCCCTCGACGAACCTCCGCGCCCGCCCGCTCGGCCCGCCAGGCGCCACCGGGACCGGTGATACAGAACCGCCAGCAATCACCGCCGCACCGTACCCCGCGGCCGCGCACACCCGCGCTACCCTTTGCATAAAAGTGCGGTGTTGCGTATAGTCATGCCATCGACTAGGAGGTTTCGATGGTGGTACGTGCGGCAGTGGCAGGGGCGAGCGGATACGCCGGTGGGGAGCTGCTGCGTCTGCTGCTGGGGCACCCCGGGGTCGAGATCGGTGCGCTGACCGCCCACTCCAACGCCGGGCAGGAACTCGGGGTGCTGCAGCCTCATCTGCGGCCGCTTGCCGGGCGGGTGCTTCAGCCGACCACGCCCGAGGTCCTCGCCGGGCACGATGTGGTGTTCCTCGCGCTGCCGCACGGGCAGTCCGCCGCCGTCGCCGAGCAGATCGGTGACGAGGTGCTCGTCGTCGACATGGGCGCCGATTTCCGGCTGAAGGACGCCGGGGACTGGGAGCGCTTCTACGGTTCGCCGCATGCCGGTACGTGGCCGTACGGCCTGCCGGAGCTGCCCGGCGGACGGGGAGCGCTCGGGGGTACCAAGCGCATCGCGGTGCCCGGGTGCTACCCGACGGCCGTGTCCCTCGCCCTGTTCCCGGCGTACGAGGCCCGGCTCGCCGAGCCCGAGGCCGTCGTCGTCGCCGCGTCCGGCTCGTCCGGCGCGGGCAAGGCCCTCAAGCCGCATCTGCTGGGCTCCGAGGTGATGGGCAGCATGTCCCCGTACGGCGTCGGCGGCGTCCACCGGCACACCCCCGAGATGATCCAGAACCTCAGCGCCGCCGCCGGCCAGCCGGTCACCGTCTCGTTCACGCCGACCCTCGCGCCGATGCCCCGCGGCATCCTCGCCACCTGCAGCGCGAAGGCGAAGCCGGGAGTGGACGCCGAGGCGGTCCGCACCGCGTACGAGAAGGCGTTCGCCGACGAGCTGTTCGTGGACCTGCTGCCCGAGGGCCAGTGGCCCTCCACGGCGGCCGTGTACGGGTCCAACGCCGTGCAGATCCAGGTCGCGTACGACGAGGCGGCGGGCCGGATCATCGCGATCAGCGCCATCGACAACCTTGCCAAGGGCACCGCGGGCGGCGCCCTGCAGAGCATGAACATCGCCCTCGGATTTCCCGAGGACACAGGTCTTTCCACGATCGGAGTCGCACCGTGAGCGTCACGGCAGCCAAGGGATTCACGGCGGCGGGCATCGCCGCCGGAATCAAGCAGAGCGGTAACCCGGACCTGGCCCTCGTGGTCAACAACGGGCCGCGTCGCGCCGCCGCGGGCGTCTTCACCTCCAACCGCGTCAAGGCCGCACCCGTCCTCTGGACCCAGCAGGTGCTCAGGGGCGGCGAGGTCACCGCCGTCGTCCTCAACTCCGGCGGCGCCAACGCCTGTACGGGACCCCAGGGCTTCCAGGACACCCACGCCACCGCGGAGAAGGTCGCCGAGGTGCTCCCGGGGCACAGCGCGGGCGAAATCGCGGTCGCGTCGACCGGGCTCATCGGCGTGCTGCTGCCCATGGACAAGCTGCTGCCCGGCATCGAGAAGGCCGCGGCGGCTCTCAGCGAGCACGGCGGCGAGAAGGCCGCCATCGCCATCAAGACGACCGACACGGTCCACAAGACCGCCGTCGTCGACGGCGACGGATGGACCGTCGGCGGCATGGCCAAGGGCGCGGGCATGCTCGCCCCCGGCCTCGCCACCATGCTGGTCGTCCTGACCACCGACGCCGATGTGGACGCCCCCGGCCTGGACGCCGCGCTGCGCGAGGCGACCCGGACCACCTTCGACCGGGTCGACTCCGACGGCTGCATGTCCACCAACGACACCGTGCTGCTCCTCGCCTCCGGCGCCAGCGGGATCGTCCCGGAGCAGGCGGCGTTCGCCGAGGCCGTACGCGGCGTCTGCGCCGATCTGGCACGCCAGTTGATCGGGGACGCCGAGGGCGCGTCGAAGGACATCCGGATCGAGGTCGTCAACGCCGCCACCGAGGACGACGCCGTCGAGGTGGGCCGCAGCATCGCCCGTAACAACCTCCTCAAGTGCGCCATCCACGGCGAGGACGCCAACTGGGGCCGGGTCCTGTCCGCGATCGGCACCACGAAGGCGGCCTTCGAGCCCGACGAGCTGAACGTCGCCATCAACGACGTCTGGGTCTGCAAGAAGGGCGGCGTCGGCGACGACCGCGAGCTCGTCGACATGCGCTACCGGGAGGTCAGGATCACCGCCGACCTGGCCGCGGGTACCGAGTCGGCCGTCATCTGGGCCAACGACCTCACCGCGGACTACGTCCACGAGAACAGCGCGTACAGCTCATGAGCGCCACGCGCAAGCACACCGCCCTGCCGAAGGCGCAGATCCTCATCGAGGCGCTGCCCTGGCTGACCCGGCACAACGGCAAAACCGTCGTCATCAAGTTCGGCGGCAACGCCATGGTCGACGACGAGCTGAAAGCGGCCTTCGCCCAGGATGTCGTCTTCCTGCGGCACGCCGGCCTCAAGCCCGTCGTCGTGCACGGCGGCGGCCCGCAGATCAGCGCCCAGCTCGACAAGCAGGGCCTGGTCAGCGAGTTCAAGGCCGGGCTGCGTGTCACCACGCCGGAGGCGATGGACGTCGTACGGATGGTGCTCGCCGGGCAGGTGCAACGCGAGCTCGTCGGGCTGCTCAACCGGCACGGCCCGCTCGCCGTCGGCATGACGGGCGAGGACGCGCAGACAATCACCGCCGTCCAGCACCGGCCCGTGATCGACGGTGAGTTGGTCGACATCGGCCGGGTCGGTGAGATCACCGAGATCAACACCGGCGCCATCCAGGCCCTGCTGGACGACGGCCGCATCCCCGTCGTTTCCTCCATCGCGCGCTCCGCCGAGGACGACCACGTCTACAACGTCAACGCCGACACCGCAGCCGCCGCACTCGCCGCCGCGCTGAACGCCGAGACGCTGATGGTTCTCACCGATGTCGAGGGCCTGTACGAGGACTGGCCGAACAGCGACGACGTGATCAGCCGGCTCACCGCCACCGAGCTGGAGAAGCTGCTGCCCGAGCTGTCCAGCGGCATGGTGCCCAAGATGCGGGGCTGCCTGCACGCCGTACGCCACGGGGTCGAGACGGCCCGCGTCATCGACGGCCGGGTCCAGCACTCGATCCTGCTGGAGATCTTCACCGACGAGGGCATCGGCACGATGGTCGTGCCCGACCCGCAGAACGACGAACAGGGGGAGTCATGAGCAACGCGGAATTCGCCCGGCGCTGGCAGGGCGCGCTGATGGACAACTACGGCACCCCGCCGCTGTCCCTGGTCCGCGGCGAGGGCGCCCGGGTGTGGGACGCGGACGGCACCGCGTACCTCGACTTCGTCGGCGGCATCGCGGTGAACGCGCTCGGCCACGCCCACCCGGCCGTCGTAGGCGCCGTCTCCGCCCAGATCGCCTCCCTCGGACATGTCTCCAACCTCTACATCGCCGAACCCCCCCTCGCGCTCGCGGAACGGCTGCTGCGCCTCGCGGGCCGCGACGGCAGGGTGTACTTCGCCAACTCCGGCACCGAGGCCAACGAGGCCGCCTTCAAGATCGGCCGGCTCACCGGGCGTACGCACATGGTCGCCACCGACGGCGGCTTCCACGGCCGGACCATGGGGTCGCTCGCCCTCACCGGACAGCCCGGCAAGCGCGACCCGTTCCTGCCGCTGCCCGGCGATGTCACCCATGTGCCGTACGGCGACGCCGAAGCGCTCAGGGCGGCGGTGACCACCGACACCGCGCTGCTGGTCATCGAGCCGATCCAGGGCGAGAACGGCGTCGTCGTCCCGCCGAAGGGCTATCTGGAAGCGGCCAGGGAGATCACGCGGGCCACCGGCACCCTGCTCGTACTCGACGAGGTGCAGACCGGCATCGGCCGCTGCGGCCACTGGTTCGAGCACCAGGCCCACCAGGGCGTCGACCCGGACATCGTCACCCTCGCCAAGGGACTCGGCGGCGGACTGCCGATCGGCGCGGCCATCGCGTTCGGCGAGGCCGCCCATCTGCTGAAGCCCGGCCAGCACGGCAGCACCTTCGGCGGCAACCCCATCGCCTGCGCCGCCGGTCTCGCCGTGCTGGACACCCTCGCGGCCGACGGCGCCCTGGACGAGGTGAAGCGGCTCGGCGAGAAGATCAGGGACGGTGTCGAGGGCCTGGGCCACCCATTGGTCTCCCATGTCCGCGGTTCGGGACTGCTGCTGGGTATCGTGCTCACCGGGCCCCTCGCACCGCAGGTGCGGCAGGCGGCTCAGGGAGCCGGTCTCCTGGTGAACGCGCCCGCCCCCGATGTCGTACGGATCATGCCGCCGCTGATCATCGGCGACGCGGAGGTGGACGCGTTCCTGCGGATTCTGCCGGGAGCTCTCGACGCTGCTTACGGGAACGGACGGTCCGGAGGGTGACGATCCGGAGAATGAGGCGACGACGATGACCGAGGCGACGACGACCGGGGCGCAGGAAGCCGAGGCGCAGGACAGCGAGCACGGCGGGCCGGCGGTGCCGCACACCCGCACCGCTCGCCACCGCCGGATCGTGGACATCCTGAACCGGCAGCCGGTGCGCTCGCAGAGCCAGCTCGCCAGGCTCCTCGCCGACGACGGACTGAGCGTCACCCAGGCGACGCTCAGCCGGGACCTGGACGAACTCGGCGCGGTGAAGATCCGCAACACCGGCGGTGAGCTGATCTACGCGGTGCCCAGCGAGGGCGGCTTCCGCACCCCGCAGGCACCGCTCGGCGAGTCGGCCAAGGAGGAGCGGATGCGCAGGCTCTCGGCCGAACTGCTCATCTCCGCCGAGGCGTCGGCCAACCTCGTGGTGCTGCGCACGCCGCCGGGCGCCGCCCAGTTCCTCGCGTCCGCCATCGACCAGGCCGAACTCCGCGCCATCCTCGGCACCATCGCGGGCGACGACACGCTCATGCTGATCAGCCGCGATCCGAACGGCGGCCAGGCGCTCGCCGACCATCTGCTGCGGCTGGCGCAGAACGGCCACTGAGGCGGCGTCAGTACCGCGTGATCGCGGTCGGGCCCGCCGCGGTCCCGACCGCGATGTGCGGGCGGCGCGCCGGATCCGCCCAGGCCAGGATCCGGTCCATCGCGGCCGCCGGTACGGAGACGCAACCGGCCGTCGCACCACGGCCGTTGACGTGCAAGAAGATTCCGGCGCGCGCGGGGACAGGCGACGCTCCCTACGATGCCGCGATGACAATCTCCGGACAGGCACAACCGCTGATACGTGTCCTGCACGACGAGTCCCGGCAGGACCTGCGGGATCCGTCTCGCCCGCGCCCTGTCCGTCTGTACCTGTGGGAGCCGAGCCGCCCACAGGCCGCACCCGCTCCGCTGGTCGTCGTCTCTCACGGCACCGGAGGCTCGGGCAGCGCCATGGAGTGGCTCGTACAACCGCTGCGCCAGGCGGGCTTCCGGGTCATTGCCCTTGATCACCACGGCAACAATTACGTCGACGGCTACGAGCCGGAAGGCTTTCTCCACGTGTGGGAACGCCCCCGGGACGTCTCTCTCGCCCTCGACGCACTCGCCGGGGAACAGATGCTCGGTCCGGTCGGTGTGGCGGGTTTCTCCCTCGGCGGTTACACGGCGGCTGCCCTTGCCGGGGCCCGTCTCGATCCGCAGATCCTGTTCGCTGTACTGACGGGAGCGGTTCCTCTGCCGGAGATCCCCGAGTTCCCCGGCGTACTGGAGGCGCTGCGAAAGAAGCACCCGCTGGACGAGTTGTCACGACTCGCGCTGGATGCCGCAGCAGCGGATCTCTCGGATCCCAGAGTGCGGGCGGTCTTCCAGGTGGCCCCCGGAGTCGGTGCCCTCGTGACCCCGGAGAGCCTTGCAGCCATACGGGTGCCTGTGGGTATCCGCTGGGGTGGAGCGGACAGCGTCAATCCGTACGACGTCGACACCAAGCCCTACCTGGAGCACATTCCCACAGCGACTGGCAGCTCGGCCGGTCCCGATGTCCGCCATGACGACTTCTTCGCCCCGGAACCCGCCGACCCCTCTGCCCGCGTTCGGGTCGGCAGGGATGCGGCCGCCTTCTTCCAGCAGCACCTGCGCTGACCGTCGGATCGCTCCCGCGGGGCTTCGTTCGGAGTGGCTTTGACAAAACATACGGAGGACTGCATAGTTATACCCACCAGTGAATGCACCGTAAGGAGAAACCCGTGACCGAGCGCGTCGTACTCGCCTACTCGGGCGGCCTGGACACCTCTGTCGCCATCGGCTGGATCGCCGAGGAGACGGGCGCCGAGGTCATC
>DATCWZ010000378.1:0-2147 GCA_036566065.1 Streptomyces sp.
CGGCGGGCCCAGCTCTGCCCGCCGGTCTACCGACGGGGGAACCTCGCCATGTCCACGCCTCGCTCGCAGCTCTCCGGCGCCCGGCTCTATCTGTGCACGGACGCCCGCAGGCGCCAGGGCGACCTCCCCGCGTTCCTCGACGCCGTGCTCGACGGCGGGGTCGACATCATCCAGTTGCGCGACAAGGGCATGGAAGCCGCCGAGGAGCTCGAACACCTCGAAGTGTTCGCCGACGCCTGCAAGCGCCACGGCAAGCTGCTCGCGGTGAACGACCGGGCCGACGTCGCCCACGCCATCGGCTCCGACGTACTCCACCTCGGACAGGGTGACCTGCCGGTGACCGCCGCGCGTGCCGTCGTCGCCGGCGAGGTACTGATCGGCCGCTCCACCCACGCGGAGGCCGAGGTCGACGCGGCCGCCGTCCAGCCCGGCGTGGACTACTTCTGCACCGGCCCCTGCTGGCCCACCCCCACCAAGCCCGGCCGCCACGCCCCCGGCCTCGCCCTCGTCCGGTACGCCGCCTCCCTGCGACAGCCGCGCCCCTGGTTCGCGATCGGCGGTATCGACGCGGGCAATCTCGACGAGGTGCTGGACGCGGGCGCCCGCCGGATCGTCGTCGTACGGGCGATCACCGAGGCCGACGACCCCGGGGCCGCCGCCGCGGCGCTGGCCGGGCGGATCAGGGCACGTACCGCCTGAGCGGCCCATGCGCCCACCGGCTCACAGTCCGGAACGCGGTCCCGCCATCCGAGACGATCGGGGGTTCCGTAGCCGAAATTGCCGCCTTCGGGGACTCGGACTGTCCAAGGGGTGGACAAGAACCCTATTATTCCGGACAAATACCTGCAGTCCGGTTGGGGTAGCGCCGTGCCCTGGTTAACCTCCCAGTATGGCCCTTGGCACACCATCTACCAGGACAGATCGCGCCCGCACCGTCCGCGAGATGCTGGCGACCGGCAAGACCTCGTACTCG
This sequence comes from Streptomyces sp., assembly GCA_036566065.1. Taxonomy (GTDB): domain Bacteria; phylum Actinomycetota; class Actinomycetes; order Streptomycetales; family Streptomycetaceae; genus Streptomyces. The sequence goes on from DATCWZ010000378.1 coordinate 974, forward strand.
TTCGAGTTCTGGGCGCCCAAGACCGAGAAGGGCGAGCGGAATCTCTGGAACGCGCTGCGCCGGGTCGAGGCAGTGGGGCCCAGCTTCGTCTCCGTGACCTACGGGGCCGGTGGTTCCACCCGCGCGGGGACGGTCAGGGCGACGCAGCAGATCGCCGCCGACTCCACCCTGACGCCCGTCGCCCACCTCACGGCCGTCGACCACTCCATCGCCCAGTTGCGCAATATGGTCGGGCAGTACGCCGACGCGGGCATCAGGAACATTCTCGCTGTGCGCGGAGATCCGCCCGGTGACCCGATGGGTGAGTGGGTCAAGCACCCGCAGGGCGTGCGGTACGCGGCCGACCTCGTCCGGCTCATCAAGGAATCCGGCGATTTCTGCGTCGGAGTCGCCGCGTTTCCGGAAATGCACCCGCGATCCACCGATTGGTCCACCGACATCCGGCATTTCGTGGACAAGTGCCACGCCGGGGCCGATTACGCGATCACACAGATGTTCTTCAATCCGGAGAACTATCTGCGGATGCGTGAGCGTCTGGTCGCGGCGGGTTGCCACACACCGGTCATTCCGGAAGTGATGCCTCTGACCAGCGTCAGACAGCTCGACAGATTCGCGCAGCTCAGTAACGCCTCTTTGCCCTCCGCGCTGAAAGACCGCATCCACGCCGCCAAGGACGATCCCGCCGCTGTACGCTCCATTGGCATCGAGTTCGCAACGGAGTTCTGCGCGAGGTTGCTCTCCGAGGGTGTCCCCGGGCTGCACTTCATTACGCTCAACAACTCGACCGCGACACTTGAGATCTACGAGAATCTCGGACTGCACAAGCAGTCGTGACCGGTCGTACCCGCCTCCGTCCGGGGCGCGGTGGGCCGTAGGAGGGGGGCGGGCGTGGGCTGGACGGTCCTCTACATCGCATTCGGCATCGTGGCGTTGTGGCTGCTCGGCGAGGTGCTGCTGCAGTACAAGGCGCGGCTGCGCTGGCGGCTGGTCGCTTTCGTGGGCTTCCTCGGCGTGGTCTTCGGTGTGCTGATCCCCTCGGTTCCGGTGATCGCCGTCGGGGCGGTCGCCTTCGCCGTCGGGCAGACCTATGTGACGCTCTCGTTCCGGCGCGGCTTCTCGACCGGCTGGGCCATAGGGGGCAGCCCCGGTGAGAGCCGCCGCCGCCGGGTCGGCG
>DATCWZ010000169.1:0-2029 GCA_036566065.1 Streptomyces sp.
CGCGGCGGTGGCGGCCGGGTGGCGTGACGGGCGGGCCCGCTGATGGGGCTGCTGGACAAGGTGCGCGCGGTCCGGGCCGGCGGTGATCCCGAGCGTGCGATCTCGAGCCTCGACGAGTACGCGGCGGCCGTGGCGTCGTACATGGGCGGCTACGCGGGCGTGCAGCAGACGATCGGCGGCGAGCCGGCGGAGAAGGCCCCGAACGATCTGGTCGGGTACGCGACGCAGGCGTACGCGTCCAACGGGCCGGTGTTCGCGCTGATGGCGGTGCGCGGGCTGGTGTTCTCGGCCGTGCGGATGACCTACCAGCGGCTCGGTTCGGCGGAGATGGACCTGTTCGGGACGCGGGGCCTGGCGATCCTGGAGGAGCCGTGGCCGGGCGGGACGACGCAGGACCTGCTGTCGCGGATGCTGCTGGACGCGGACCTGGCCGGGAACTCGTACTGGGTCCGCGAGGGCGACGAGCTGGTGCGGCTGCGGCCGGACTGGGTGGAGATCGTGCTGGAGCCGCGCCGGTTCCGCGGCGGGACGCTGGGGTACCGGCGGATCGGCTACCTGTACACCGAGGGCGGCCTGAGCGTGGGGGATCCGGTGCCGCTGCTGCCGGACGAGGTGTGCCATTTCGCGCCGCACCCGGACCCGCTGGCGACCTACCGGGGCATGTCGTGGTTGACGCCGGTGATCCGGGAGCTGACCAATGACCGGCTGATGAGCAGGCATCAGCACAAGTTCTTCGAGAACGGCGCGACCCCGAACATGGTGGTGAAGTACGCGCCGGAGATCACGCCGGAGAAGTTCAAAGAGATCCGGCGGATCATCAACAGCGGCAGCGAGGGCGCGGAGAACGCCTACAAGACGCTGCATCTGGGCCCGGGGCTGGACGCGACGGTCGTGGGCGCGAACTTCCAGCAGATGACGTTCACCGACACCCAGGGGCGCGGGGAGACGCGCCTGGCGAGCGCCGCGGGGGTCCCGCCGGTGTTCGTCGGGTTCAGTGAGGGCTTGAAGGGCTCGTCGCTGAATGAGGGGAATTTCAAGGCCGCGCGGCGCCGGTTCGCGGACGCGACGATGCATCCGCTGTGGTCGCGGGCGGCAGGGTCGCTGGCGCGGGTGATGCCACGGGAGCGGGGTGCGCGGCTGTGGTACGACGGCCGGCAGGTGCCGTTCCTGCGCGAGGACGAGAAGGATGCGGCCGAGATCCAGCACACCAAGGCCAAGGCGCTGCGGGAGCTGCTGGACGCCGGCTGGAAGCCGGACTCGGCCAGGGCCGCGATCGTGAACGACGACTGGGCGTCGCTGGCCCACTCCGGCAAGTTCAGCATTCAGCTTCAGCCCGATCCGCCTGCGGGCGAGCCCGCGGGTACGCCGAATGACGAAGGGACGGCGCAGTGAGCGCACTACTGGAGCGCACGGCCGCGTTCGAGCTGCGCGCCGACGATGAGGCCGGGGACGGGCTGACGCTGGACGGGATCGCGGCCACGTTCGGGCAGCCCACGGAGATCGATTCGTGGGAGGGCACTTTCACCGAGCAGATCCGGAAAGGCGCGTTCCGTAAGACGTTGCGTGAGAACACGCCGGTGATGCAGTTCGACCATGGGCATCATCCGCTGATCGGTTCCATCCCGATCGGCAGCATCACGGACCTGCGGGAGACCGATGAGGGTCTGGCCGTGCGGGCGCGCCTGTCGGACAACTGGCTGATTCAGCCGGTCCGGGACGCGATCGCCGAACGGTCCATCACCGGCATGTCGTTCCGGTTCTCGGTGGTGCGGGAGGAGTGGCACGACGCGGCCGGCAAGCGGGTCCGGCCGGAGGAGCTCGACCAGCTGCTGTGGAATCCCGGCGAGCGCGGGCCGCTGATGCGGACCCTCGTCGAGGTGCGGTTGCACGAGCTGGGCCCGGTCGTCTTCCCGGCATACGCATCGACATCGGTGGGCGTCCGGGCCGCCAGCCTCGCGGCCGAGATCCGTTCCGACAGCGAGTTGCGCCGCGAGGTGCGCGGCGCCCTCGCCCGGCAGGCCCCGCGCCC
>DATCWZ010000163.1:0-5169 GCA_036566065.1 Streptomyces sp.
TGTAGCAGGGCCGCGCCCTGTTCGGTGCCGGGCCGGTCAGCCGGTGTTGCGCAGGCCCGCGGCGACGCCGTTGACGGTGAGCAGCAGTGCCCTGGCGAGCAGCGGGTCGGGCTCCTCGCCGCGTTCGGCGGCGGCGCGCTGGCGGGCCAGCAGGGATACCTGGAGGTAGGAGATCGGGTCCAGGTAGGCGTCGCGGATGGCGAAGGTCTGCTGGAGTACCGGGCTGGTGCTGAGCAGTTCGGTGCCGCCGGTGACCTTGAGGACTTCGCTGACGGTGAGGGCGTGCTCGGCCTCGATGTCGGCGAACACGTGCTTGAGCTCGTCGGGGACGAGTGTGTCGACGTAGTGCCTGGCGATGCGCAGGTCGGTCTTGGCGAGGGTCATCTCGACGTTGGAGATGTAGTTCTGGAAGAAGTGCCACTGGTCGTACATCTCGGCGAGGACGGTGTCGAGTCCGGCTTCGCGCAGTGCCTTGAGGCCGGAGCCGACGCCGTACCAGCCGGGCACGATCTGCCGTGACTGGGTCCAGCCGAACACCCAGGGGATGGCGCGCAGTCCGTCGAGTCCGGCGCCGGAGTCGGGGCGGCGTGAGGGGCGGGAGCCGAGGTGGAGTTCGCCGAGCTGGTCGACGGGGGTGGAGGCGAAGAAGTACGCGGGCAGGTCCGGGTCCTCGACGAGCTTGCGGTACGCGCTGTGGGCGGCCTCGGAGGCGACGTCCATGGCCGCGTCCCAGCGGGCGAGTGCTTCGCCGGACTGGCGGGGCGCGGTGTGCAGGGCGGATGCCTGGAGGGTGGCCGCGACGGTCATCTCCAGGTTCTCGCGGGCGAGGGCGGGGATGAGGTACTTGTCGGAGATGACCTCGCCCTGTTCGGTCACCTTGATCTCGCCCTCCAGGGTGCCCCAGGGCTGGGCGAGGATCGCGTCGTAGGTGGGGCCGCCGCCGCGGCCGACGGTGCCGCCGCGGCCGTGGAAGAGCCGCAGCCGTACGCCGTAGCGGTGGGCGACGTCGCGGAGCCTGCGCTGGGCGCGGTGGATCTCCCACTGGGAGGTGGTGATGCCGCCGAACTTGGAGGAGTCGGAGTAGCCGAGCATGACCTCCTGTACGTCGCCGCGGAGTGAGACGAGGCGGCGGTAGGAGGGGTCGGCGAGCATTTCGTCGAGGATGACGTCGGCGGTGCGCAGCTCCTCGGTGGTCTCCAGGAGCGGCACGATGCCGATCTTGGCCCAGCCGGCGTGCAGGTCGAGGAGTCCGGCCTCGCGGGCGAGGACGGCGACGGCGAAGACGTCGTCGGCGCCGGCGCACATGGAGATGACGTAGGACTCGATGATCTCGGGGCCGAAGCGCTCGAAGGCTTCCTTGATGGTGTGGAAGACGCCGAGGGTCTTCTCGCCTGCGGCGTCGAGCGGGGCGGGGGTGGGGGCGAGCGGGCGGCGGGAGCGCAGTTCCTTGGCGAGCAGCTTCTGCCGGTAGTCGCGGGGCATGTCGGCGTAGCGCCAGGATTCCTCGCCGAGCCGGTCGAAGAGCTGGCCGAGCGCGTGGTGGTGGGCGTCGGCGTGTTCGCGTACGTCCATGGTGGCGAGCTGGAGGCCGAAGGCGGAGAGCGTACGGATGGTGCGGTCCATCCGGCCGTCGGCGAAGAGGCCGCCCTTGTGTTCGCGCAGGGAGGTCTGGATGAGTGCGACGTCGGCGAGGAGGCCGGCGGTGCCGAGGTAGTCGCAGCCGGGGCGGTGCGGGGTGCCGTTGGCGAGGCGCTCGCGGGTGTTGAGGAGCTTCTGGCGGATGCAGGTGGCCTTGAGCCGGTAGGGCTCTTCGGCGTTGAGCCGCTTGTATCGGGGGCTGATCTCGGGGAGCCGTTCCAGGTCGGCCTGGAGCGAGGTGAGCAGTTCGTCGGTGGCGCCGGTGTAGCGGATGGAGTTGGAGAGCAGTCCGCGCAGGTAGTCGATGAGTTCGAGGGCGTCGGTGATGCCGTGCTCGTGCTGGAGGATGAGGACGTCCCAGGTGACGGAGGGTGTCACGTTGGGGTTGCCGTCGCGGTCGCCGCCGATCCAGGTGCCGAAGGTCAGCGGGCGGGTGTCGGCGGGCAGCTCGACGCCGACGCGTTCCAGTTCGGCGGCGAGGTCCTCGAGTACGTCGCCGACGGCGTCGGCGTGCAGTTCGTCGAGGTAGTAGATGGCGTTGCGGGCCTCGTCGGCGGGTTCGGGCCTGACGACGCGCAGTTCGTCGGTCTGCCAGATGAGGTCGATGTTCTCGGCGAGCCGCAGGTCGTGGCGGCGCCGGTCGGCCTCGATGACGGGTGTGTCGAGCAGTTCGGCGATGCGGCGGAGCTTGTTGAGTACGGAGCGGCGCGCGGCCTCTGTGGGGTGCGCGGTGAAGACGGGCCGTACGTTGAGGTTCTTGACCGTCTGCCGCAGGTGCTGCGGGTCGGCGTCCTTGAGCCGGTCGGCGGTGCGGGCCAGCAGCCCGCCTTCGGCGGCACGCCGGTCGCGCAGCTCGTGGGCGCGGTGGACCTGCTCGGTGACGTTGGCGAGGTGGAAGTACGTGGAGAAGGCACGCACGAGCTGTGCGGCGGTCTCCAGGTCGGTTTCGCCGAGTAGCTGTGCGGCCGCTTCGCCGTCGGTGCGGGTCAGGGCGCGCACCCGTTCGACGAGGTCGAGGAGTTCGGGGCCCTCCTGGCGTACGAGGGTCTCTCCCAGCAGATCGCCCAGGCGGCGGATATCGGCCCGCAGTGCGGGGCTTGCGGCAGGGGTCTGGTCGGCACTGCTCACAGTGTGCGGCTCCTTGCAGTGGTTTGAGCACGTCTGGGGGGCCGGGTCCGGCGTCAGCGGTACTGACGGGCCACCCCGGGAAAGCAGAGTGCGGACCGCGCTGTCCGACGCACCCAGGATAGGACTCCGCCGGTTCGGCGTGCCCGCTGCCCTGTGCGGCGGCCCGGGCGGTGTCGGCGCCAGGGGGTGGCGGACCGGTCCCGGCGGGGGGCCGATGGGGCGGCGCTCTCGTGTCGGAGGCCCACTCGCTGCCATACTTACGTTGGCGTAGGTTACGCCTGCGTATCCGACACAATCCGTCGTATTTCCTCACCCCACGGGGGACTGCCATGCCCACCAGCCCTGATGTGATCGACGACGGCCTGCCGAGTGCGGTCGACGGCCCGGTCGTCCCGTCCGCCACACTCGGCGGCGACAACAAGCGTTCGATCGAACAGGTCGCGCTGCTGCTGTTCATCGTGGTGCCGTTCGCGGCTCTGGTCGCGGCGGTACCGCTGGCCTGGGGCCGCGGTGTGAGCTGGCTCGACCTGGGTCTGCTGATCGGTATGTATTACATCGGCTGCCACGGGATCACGATCGGTTTCCACCGCTACTTCACCCATGGCTCCTTCAAGGCGAAACGGCCGCTGCGGATCGCGCTGGCCGTCGCGGGTTCGATGGCGGTGGAGGGGCCGCTGGTGCGGTGGGTCGCCGATCACCGCAAGCACCACCGCTACTCGGACGCGGACGGTGATCCCCACTCGCCGTGGCGTTTCGGCGAGACCTTGCCCGCGCTGATGAAGGGGCTGTGCTGGGCCCATATCGGCTGGATGTTCAACGAGGAGCAGACCCCGCAGCAGAAGTACGCGCCGGATCTGATCAAGGACCCGGCGATCCGGGGCATCTCCCGTCACTTCGTCGGCCTCACCGTCATCTCGCTGTCGGTCCCGCCGCTGGTGGGGGGCCTGGTCACGATGTCCTGGTGGGGTGCGTTCACCGCGTTCTTCTGGGGTTCACTCGTACGGGTCGCGTTGCTGCACCACGTCACCTGGTCGATCAACTCGATCTGCCACGCGGCGGGCAAGCGGCCCTTCAAGTCCCGTGACCGGTCGGGGAACGTGTGGTGGCTGGCGGTGCTGTCGTGCGGCGAGTCCTGGCACAACCTGCACCACGCGGAGCCGACGAGCGCCCGGCACGGTGTGATGCGCGGCCAGATCGACTCGAGCGCCCGGCTGATCCGCTGGTTCGAGCGGCTGGGCTGGGCCTATGACGTGCGCTGGCCCGAGGCTTCCCGTATCGACTCCCGGCGCAGGGCCGCACCGGCCGACGCGGCATGATTGACGCCGTGGTGACCGACGGAAGCACAAGCAGCGAGAAGAAGAGCAGACCTTCGCCGGCTCGCCGGACACGCCGGGTGCGGATGACCGGCAAGGAGCGCCGCGAGCAGCTTCTGGACATCGGCCGCACCCTGTTCGCCGACAAGGGTTTCGAGGGTACGTCGGTCGAGGAGATCGCGTCGCGGGCCGGTGTGTCCAAGCCGGTGGTGTACGAGCACTTCGGCGGCAAGGAGGGGCTGTACGCGGTCGTGGTCGACCGGGAGATGCGCCGGCTGCTGGACATGGTGACCGGCGCCCTCACGGCGGGCCATCCGCGTGAGCTGCTCGAACAGGCGGCGTTCGCGCTGCTGGACTACATCGAGACGTATACGGACGGTTTCCGGATCCTGGTCCGCGACTCGCCCGTCGCCCAGTCCACCGGTACGTTCGCGTCGCTGATCAGTGACATCGCCACCCAGGTGGAGGACATCCTGGGTCTTGAGTTCAAGGCCAGGGGTTTCGACCCGAAGCTGGCCCCGCTGTACGCCCAGGCCCTGGTCGGCATGGTCGCGCTGACCGGCCAGTGGTGGCTGGACGTCCGCAAGCCGAAGAAGGCGGAGGTCGCGGCGCATCTGGTCAATCTGTGCTGGCACGGCCTGGAGAACCTGGAAGCCAGGCCCCGCCTGATCGGCCATCGCAAGAACTGACCACCTGGAACGCGTGTGCCATCACTCGTTGTGATGACGCAGTGGGAGGAATCATGACCGCCGAGCGCACGGTGGACGATCTGTTCACGTTGCCCGATCTCCCGCCGCACACGGAATTGCTCGACGGCAGCCTGGTTTTCGCCAGTCCGCAGAGCCTTTTTCACAGCCGCATGACCGATCTTCTGGTGGTCGGACTGCGGCACAGCGCCCCGCCGCGCCTGAAGGTGCGCCGGCAGATGACGGTGGTCCTCGACCGGCGTAACGGCCCCGAGCCGGATGTCTCGGTCGTCCGCGCCGAGGCGGTCACCGGACGCGAGCTCACCCGCTTCAGCGCCGCCGACGTCCTCCTCGCCGTCGAGGTGGTCTCCCCCGATTCCGAGGCGCGGGACCGTGCCGCGAAG
>DATCWZ010000147.1:0-2071 GCA_036566065.1 Streptomyces sp.
ATTCGCGCGGCTGCCCGACCGGGCGGGAGGATCGTCCTATGGTGTGCGGATGACATCGAAGTACGCCGCCCTGCTGCGCGGAATCAATGTCGGCGGGCACAACAGGGTGCCGATGGGGGACCTGCGCATCCTGCTCACGGATCTGGGCCACGAGGACGTCGCCACGTATCTGCAGAGCGGTAACGCCGTCTTCAGCAGCGCCTCGACGGACGAGGGCGCGCTCGCCGCCGAGTTGGAGCGGGCCATCGAGGCACGGTTCGGCTTTCCCGTCGCCTGCATCGTCCGTGGCGCCGGTTATCTCGCGGCGGTGGCCGACGCCTGCCCGTTCCCCGCGGCCGCCCTCCAGGCCAAGCAGGTGCACGTCACGTACTTCGACCGGCCGCTCGACGCCGCCCGGTTCGCCCCGGTCGACCCGGCCGACTACCTCCCCGAGGAGTTCCGGCTCGGCGACCGCGCGCTCTATCTGTACGCCCCCGACGGGCTCGGCCGCTCCAAGCTGGCCGTGGCCCTCGCCCGCCCGGCCGTCGTCAAAGGGACCGTCGCCACAAGCCGTAACTGGAACACCGTCGTCAAGCTCGTGGAGATGACCCGTGACTGAGCCCTCCCCCGCCGTGGCCGCGGCCACGGGCTCGCGCTCGCACCGCAGTTCGCTGTGGCGGCTGACCGGCGACGGCTGGCGGCTCTACTTCCATCAGGGCACCCCCTTCTCCGACGACCCGGTCACCGGTACCTGAGAACCGCCCGGCTGCCACCGGCCGGGGGTCGGGAAATGGCCCAGCCCGAAAGCCCGTGAATGGCCCGGAGGGCAGGGCCGGTCGCTGCCTACGCTGGCTGCCATGAACACGGACCGCACGACCACCACCGTCGACTTCTACTTCGACCCCGCCTGCCCCTTCGCGTGGATCGCCTCCCGCTGGATGCTGGAGGTCGAGCAGCGGCGCCCCATCGAGCTCAGATTCCACGTCATGAGCCTCTATCTGCACAACAAGGACAACGAACTCCCCGACTGGTACCGGGAGCTCGTCGACAAATCCATCGGCCCGGTACGGGTAGCGGCCGTGGTCGCCGCCGAGTACGGACAGGACGTTCTGCGCGACCTCTACACCGCCTTCGGCATCCGCATCCACCGGAAGAAGGCCGAGGACTTCGACGCCGTGATCAGCGAGTCGCTGGCCGAACTCGGCCTGCCCGCCACGCTCGCGGCAGCCGCGCACTCGACGGCGCACGACGACGAGGTACGCCGCAGCCACGAGCGGGGACTCGACCCGGAATCCGGCACCTATGTCGGCACGCCCACGATCCACGTCGACGGCACGGCCTGGTTCGGTCCCGTACTCAACTCCGTACCGCGCGGCGAGGAGGCGGCCCGGCTCTTCGACAGCTTCCGGGTACTCGCCGGCCACCCCGGCTTCTTCGAGCTGAAGCGCACCCGCACCGGCAGCCTCGACGTGGGCTGAGCACCACACGGGCTCAGGCGCTGAGCGGAACCGGCAGCGCCCCGGCGGCGGCGCACGCGTCGTCGTACCGGGTCAGCAGCAGCCGCGCCAGTTGCGGCGAGGGGCCCAGCACACCTGCCAGCACATCGGCCCCGGCCCGCTCAGCGCCCGCCACGATGCGGTCCGGCAGGCGTCCGGGGGCGATGACGTACGGGGCGACGGCCACCCGGCGGACACCGTCGGCCCGCAGGGCCCGTACCGCGTCCTCGGTACGGGGAAGGGAGGCGGAGGCGAACGCAGGCCGCACGGCGCACCAACCGGTGTGCCGCAGCTCCCGCGCGATTTCAGCGATCACTGCGATCGCCTCCGGGTCTGTGGAGCCCGCCGATGCCAGGACGAGCCCGGTCGAGCCTTTGCCGTACGGGCCGTCGCCGGGGGCGACCCCGGCCTCGTACAGCCGTTGTTCCAGCGCCGCGTTCAGCAGCGGCGAGGGGCCGAGGACCCCGGCCTGCCGGATACGCAGCGTCGGCAGCCGCCGCCCGGCCGCGTACAGCACCGCCGGAATGTCGGACTTGGCGTGGAAGGCGCGGGTCAGCAGCAGCGGCAGGGCGATGACCTCGTCGGCGCCCTCGGCC